>CAZMMH010000058.1:0-10232 GCA_964567315.1 uncultured Gammaproteobacteria bacterium | reverse complement strand
CGTCGGGCATGGCCGCGATCCTGGCCACCTGCATGGGCCTGCTGCGTGCCGGCGACCACGTGGTCTGCTCGCGCTCGGTGTTCGGCACCACCACGGTGCTGTTCGAGAGCCACCTGGGCAAGTTCGGGGTGGAGAGCACCTTCGTTGCCCCTACCGACTACGCCGCCTGGGAGGCGGCGATCCGGCCGCAGACCCGCCTGCTGTTCCTGGAGACCCCGTCCAACCCGCTGACCGAGGTGGCCGACCTGGCCCGACTGGCGGAGCTGGCCCACGCCCGCGACTGCCTGCTGGTGGTGGACAACTGCCTCTGCACCCCGGCGCTGCAGCGGCCGCTGGCCCTGGGCGCGGACATCGTGGTCCATTCGGCGACCAAGTACCTGGACGGCCAGGGTCGTTGCATCGGTGGCGCGGTGGTCGGCAGCGAGGCCCTGGTGGGCAAGGACGTCTACGGCTTCCTGCGCACCGCCGGCCCCACCATGAGCCCGTTCAACGCCTGGGTCTTCCTCAAGGGGCTGGAGACCCTCAAGCTGCGCATGCAGGCCCATTGCGCCAACGCCCAGGCCCTGGCCGAATGGCTGGTGGAACAGCCGGGGATCAAGGTGGTGCACTACCCGGGGCTGCCCGGCCATCCCCAGCACGCGCTGGCCGCGCGCCAGCAGAGTGGCTTCGGCGGCATCGTCGCCTTCGAGCTCGAAGGCGGCCGCGAGGCGGCCTGGCGGGTCATCGACGGCACCCGCATGATCTCCATCACCGCCAACCTGGGTGACGCCAAGAGCACCATCACCCACCCGGCCACTACCACCCACGGCCGTCTCAGCGACGCGCAAAAGGCCGAGGCCGGGGTGACCGAGGGGCTGATTCGCGTCTCCGTCGGGCTGGAGGAGGTGGAGGATTTGAAGCAGGATTTGGCGAGAGGACTGAAAGGCGAATGTTGAATTTTGAATGTTGAATTATGAATTCCGGTGGGTGCTGGCGCACCCGCGCTTCCGAAAGGGGCGTGCGCTTCGCGCACACCGGAATTCAACATTCAAAATTAAGAATTCAAAATTCGTCAGTGCCCCGTTGGGCTCAGGAACATCTGATACAGCGTGAGAAGTATCTCCACCACAATCAACACCACGATATACCACTCCACCCGCAGGCTGTGCTGGGTCTGCAGCAGTTCGAGCATGGTGCGGGCGGTGCGCGAGACCAGGTCGAGCTTGCGCTCCAGCACCAGCTGGCGCTCGCTGATCTCGAATTCGTCCTCGATGCGCTGGTAGAGCGGGTCGAGTTCCGGGTGTTCCCACAACAGTTCCGGCTTGTCCGCCACCTGCACCCGGCCCACCATGCGGTGTTCGCTGAGCAGGGTCTCGCCGATGTAGCGGCGCAGTTCACGGGTGCGGCGCCGGTCCATGCCGTGGCGGCGCAGGTTTTCGGCGATCGGCTCGATGTATTCGAAGCTGTCGGAGACCTTGCGTTCGTAGAGGTCGAGCATGGTGCTGCGTGCCAGCACGTCGGCCACCAGCTGCAGGCGTTCGACCGAGGCGCTCTGCAGCCAGACCACGTCGTTGCGCGCCCCCTCGCGGGCCGCAGGGTCGACGCGCACGTCGATCGACTCGGTAAGGTGCTCGGCATAGGGCTGGCTCACCATCGGTGCGAGCATGGCGAGGAAGGTGGCCTCGGCCACCGGTTTGACGTCGAACAGCACCGCGGTGCCGTAGCGGAACAGTACCGCTACGCCACCGCCCTCCAGTTCGATGGTCAGCGGGGCACGGGCCAGGGGTTCGGTGTTTTCGAGGGCGCGCAGGTCGATGCGTTCCCCCAGCAGGATGGCCCGCAGCTTGAATTCGGTCTTGTCGCCCAGCGCCGACATCGGAAACTCTCCGCGCTTCGGTTTGTTGGTTTCATTGTAAGTCAGTGATGATGACCGAGATATAATCGGGTCCCTGCCACGCCTGGCTGCCAAGCCCCCATCCGTCACAGGCGAAGTCCCAGCGATGCTCGAGCCCGATTCCGACGACGACCACGCCGCGCGCAAATTGCTGCTGACCTGCTATGCGCGGGCGCTGCAGGCGGTCTCCGGCCGGCGCCTGGTGGCCCGTGCCCTGAGCGGCGATACGGGGCCGGTACACCTGGTGGCGGTGGGCAAGGCGGCCGCGGCGATGGCCGAGGGTGCCTTCGATAGCATGGGCGACGGTATTCTGCGCGGCCTGCTGGTGAGCAAGCGGGGCCACCTCGGCCCGCCCTGCGGCGAGCCGCGTTTTCGTTGCCTGGAGGCGGGCCATCCGCGGCCCGACGCCGCCAGTCTTGCCGCCGGTGCGGCCCTGCTCGATTTCATTGATGCCACGCCGGCTGACGGCCGCCTGCTGTTCCTCATCTCCGGCGGGGCCTCGGCCCTGGTGGAGGCGCTGCCCGACGGCGTGACCCTGCAGGATCTCGGACGTCTCAACGACTGGCTGCTCGGCAGCGGCCTCGACATCGCCCGAATGAACCGGCTGCGCAAGGCTATCTCCCTGATCAAGGGCGGCAGGCTGGGCGCCCGCCTGGGCGGGCGCCCAGCGAGCTGCCTGCTGCTGTCCGACGTGCCGGGCGACGTCCCGGCGGTGATCGGCTCCGGGCCGCTCACGCCCGATCCCGAGGCGGGTCTGCCGCTGCCGACCCTGCCGGGGGAGCTGCGGCGCCTGCTCGAACGGGCACCGCCGCCAGCCGAAGCGCTTTCGGACGTCAGCTGCAGAATCATCGCGGGCAACGGTGACGCACGCCATGCGGCCGAGGCGTTCGGGCGCGAGCACGGGCTTCCGGTGTTCGGCCACGATGGCCTGCTTACCGGCGATGCGGCGGAGACGGGGGAACAACTGGCGCGCCGGCTGCTGCAGGGGCCGCCGGGGCTCTATGTATGGGGCGGCGAGACCAGCGTGCGGCTGCCGCCGGCGCCCGGCCACGGCGGCCGCTGCCAGGCCCTGGCCCTGGCCGCCGCCGGCGTGCTGGCCGGCGCGCGCGGGGTCTGGCTGCTGGCGGCCGGCAGCGACGGCAGCGACGGTCCCACCGAGGACGCGGGGGCATTGGTGGACGCTGCGACCCTGCAGCGCGGCCTCGATGCCGGCTTCGACCCGGCCCAATGTGCGGCGGCGGCCGACAGCGGTACCTTCCTCGAGGCGAGCGGAGACTTGGTGCAGACCGGCCCCACCGGCACCAACGTCATGGATCTGGTGCTGGCCTGGAAGGGCGAATTGCCAGCGCGTTAATTTGACCTGCGTCGGGCGGCCCGTTTCGCCGTTCATCCTTCATCCCTCTGCCTTCCACCACCCCTGATACAATCCCCCGCCATGTCCCAGGAGGATCTCTACGCCGCCACCCGCGCCGCCCTCGAGGCCCGCGAGCCCGAGGAAAAGGTGCGCCTGACCCACGCCGTGGCCGCGGCCTGGCGTGAGGGCCGCCTGCGTTGCGCGCCCGGTGAGCCGGCGCCCATCGGCGAGCCGGGGCGGCCGCCACGACCGCTGTTGGTGCGGCCGCGCGATCTGCCGCGGCGCAAGCCCACCAGCCGCGCAGGGCTGGCGGTGCTGTTCCACGCCCTGACCCACATCGAGTTCAACGCCATCAACCTGGCCCTCGACGCGGTCTACCGTTTCCGCGCCATGCCCGACGCCTTTCGCGGCGACTGGTTGCGGGTGGCGGACGAGGAGGCGAGCCACTTCACCCTGCTGCGGGAACACCTGCGGACGCTGGACCACGACTACGGCGACTATCCCGCCCACGACGGTCTCTGGGAGATGGCCTGCGATACCGCCTACGACTGCCTGGCGCGTATGGCCCTGGTGCCGCGCTGTCTGGAGGCGCGCGGGCTGGACGTCAACCCGGGGATCCAGGCACGCCTGCGCGAGGCGGGTGACGAGGTCGGGGTGGGGCTGCTGGAGATCATCCTGCGGGACGAGATCGGCCACGTGGCCATCGGCAATCGCTGGTTCCATAATCTCTGCGAGCAGCGGGGGCTTGCGCCCATGCCGACCTTCGATGCCCTGGTGGCCCGGCACATGAAGGGACGGCTGCGCGGCCCGTTTTTCCGCGAGGCGCGGCTGAGTGCCGGGTTCACCGCCGACGAGTTGGACTACCTGGAAGGGGTGGGGGGGTTGAAGGCAGAAGTATGAAGGCAGAAGGCAGAAGGAAATGATTGGGGTCGAGATCGAGCAAGCGTAGGTGGTAAGCGGAAGGCGCGAAGGCGTGGAAACGGGCTAAAAGGATTGACGTGCCTTCCGGGGCCGACTTTGCTTTTCTGCCTTCTGCCTTCTGCCTTCTGCCTTCTGCCTTCTGCCTTCTGCCTTCTGCCTTGCTCGTTACGGCAGCTTGAAAAACGCCACCAGCTCGTCGAGAGTCTTGGCCTGCTCGGAGAGGGCGCTGGAGGAGGCGGCGATCTCCTCGACCATCGCGGCGTTCTGCTGGGTCACCTCGTCCATCTGCATGATGGCCTTGTTCACCTGCTCGATGCCGGAGGACTGTTCCACCGAGGCGGCGGCGATCTCTGCGACGATGTCGGAGACCTGCTTCACACCCTTGACGATCTTGCCCAGGGTTTCGCCCGACTGGTCGACCAGGCGTGAGCCCTCCTCTACCTTGCCCACGCTGTCCTGGATCAGCTCCTTGATCTCCTTGGCCGCATTGGCGCTGCGCTGGGCGAGGTTGCGCACCTCACCGGCGACCACCGCGAAGCCGCGGCCCTGCTCGCCGGCGCGCGCGGCCTCGACCGCGGCGTTGAGGGCCAACAGGTTGGTCTGGAAGGCGATCTCGTCCACCAGGCCGATGATGTCGGCGATCTTCTTGCTGGCCTGGTTGATCTCGGTCATGGCGTTGACCGTGCGCTCCACCACCTCGCCGCTGCTTTCCGCCTCGTCGCGCGCGGCACTGGCCAGCTGGCTGGCCTGGCGGGCGTTGTCGGCGTTGCGCTGCACCGTGGAGGTGAGCTCCTCCATGCTCGATGCGGTCTCCTCCAGGCTGGAGGCCTGTTCCTCGGTGCGCTGGCTCAGATCCGTGTTGCCGGCGGAAATCTCGCCGGAGGCGTCGGCGATGGAACTTGCGCTCTGGCCCACCTCGCCGACAACGCTGCGCAGGCTTTCGTTGAGGTTCCTCATCCCGGCCAGCAGTTTGTTCATCTCGTCGTGGCCGCTGACCTTGACGTCGTTGGTCAGGTCGCCCTCGGCGAGTTCGTGCACGAAGTGCAGCGCGGTGGCCAGCGGCCGCATGATGGCGCGCAGGATCGCCAGGCCGAAGCCGCTCGACAGCAGCAGGCCGACGATGATGGCGACCAGCAACTGAACCTGCAGGGTACCTGCGGCATCGTGCGAGGCCGCGCCGGCCTGCGCCATGTTGGCGTTGGCCACCTTTTCGACCCCGGCCAGGGTGCTCAGCATCTTTTCGCCCACCTGGTCGCCGGCGTGGTCGAGCCGGTGCACCTCGCCGGCGATCTCCGGGTTCACGCGCTCGACGGCGGCGAGACCCTGGCCCAGATCCTGGGCCCCGCCGGCCTTGGCCTGCGCCACGGCGGCGAAGCCCTTGCCCAGCTGTTCATAGATCGAGCGAATGCCGGTGGAGAACTGGCTTTTGTGGTATTCGTCGGCCTCTTTGACGATCTTGCGCAGCTGCTCGTCGGTGGCGGCCGTGACCTTGCCGGCGGGGGTGTCGCCGCCCTTCAGGATGGCGCCGCCGTAGAGGTTGAAGTCCTTGGCGAAGCCCAGGTGTTCCTGCCAGACGGCATCCAGTTCCTCGCGGTTGTTGGAGGCCAGCAGCTCCATGATCATCTGCATGTCGCGCGCCACCGCGACCTTCATCTCCTTGGCGGCGGAGACCCGCAGGGCCGCATCCTGGATTACATCGGTCTTGGACGCCATCAGGGAGACGCCGTTGTAACCGAGCACCCCGATCACCACCAGCAGCAGGGTGACCAGGGTGCCGTAGCTGATGATTTTGGCGCGGATGCTGAGATCCGTCAGCCGGCCCAGGAGGCCCTTTTTCTCGCTGCTCTTGAGTTCGATTTCGTTCAGATAGCCGACGATGTCGGAGGAGAGGTGGGCGATCTTCGGCATCTCCTGCTCGGCGGCGTGGCGGTCGCCGCTGTTGGCGAGCTCGATGATGCGCCGCACGGTGGCGTGCATGTCGACGTGCTCCTTCTCCATCGCCTGCATCTCGTGCAGGTGGCCGAACTGCTGCATGCCCTCGCTATAGAGCCACTTGCCCAGGGCGCAGTCACGGTGGGAGACGGCCTCGTCGGTACTGAGGGCAGCGCGCCCGTCCAGGAATGCCCGCAGCTTTGCCTTCCACGCCATGTGCGCACGGCGCGCCGCAGAAAAATCGAGTGTGGCCATGATCGTCCTCTCCCTTAACAGCGGGCGTTTTTCTTTTGTGGCAATCCTTGGCGCAGCTTACGGGGGGTGTTCCCACCCAATGAGCATAGCAACTCATTGGCTGTGCGGGGGAAAGTCGGGATGGCAAACGGCAGGTCGGGCGCGTTTGGGGTCGGTCGGCGCTGGCGGCCGGGCTTCAGGCCGGCGTGGCGGCACCTGTAGGAAAGGGTAGGGCCTCGAGCTGCAGTCCCTCGCGGGAGGCCCGCAGCACGCTGCCCTGTCGGTACCAGTCGCCGAGCACCACGCGCAGTGCGCTCCGGCCGTCGAGGGAAAAGCGGTGGCTTGCCGGCCGATGGGTGTGCCCGTGGATCAGTTGCCGGACTCCGTGGGCGCGCATGGCCTGTTCCACGCTCTGCTGGTTGACGTCGGTGATCGCCGCGGGCTTGCCCCGGCCGCGGGCCAGGGTCTCTTCGCGCAGTTCGCGGATCTGCGCCCGCCGCTGCTCCACCGGCATGGCGAGAAACTGGGCGATCCGCGCGGGGTCGCGGATCCAGGTGCGGAATTCCATGTATTCGCGGTCATCGGTGCACAGGCTGTCGCCGTGCATCAGCAGGGTCGGTTCGCCGAACAGGTCGATCACGCTGGGGTCGGGCAGCAGCTGTACGCCGGCTTCGGCCGCAAAGCGCTCGCCGATGAGGAAGTCGCGGTTGCCGTGCATGAGGAATACCGGGGTGCCGGCGTCCACCGTAGCCCGCAGCATCGCCCGCAGCTCCGCTGCCGCCGGGGCGTCGTCGTCGTCGCCGAACCAGAGTTCGACCAGGTCGCCGAGGATGTAGAGGGCGCCGGCACCGCCCGCCTGTTCCTGCAGGAAGATGTGGAACGCCCGGCTGACCTCAGGTCGTGACGGGTCCAGGTGCAGGTCCGAGATGAACAGCCACTGCTCCACGCCGCCTATTTGCCTGCCGGGTTGGGCAGCAGGACGGCCCTTTCGATCACCACCAGCGGTTGCGGGACGTTGCGCGGAAAGGGGCCGCCGGCCCCGGTGGTCAGGGCGGCGATCCGGTCCACCACGTCCATGCCCTTGATCACCTTGCCGAACACCGCGTAGCCGGTGTCGTGGCGGGGCGGGGCGTCATGGTCGAGGAAGGGGTTGTCGACCACGTTGATGAAGAACTGGGAGGTGGCCGAGTCCGGGTCCGAGGTGCGCGCCATGGCGATGGTGCCGCGCAGGTTCTTCAGGCCGTTGGCCGCCTCGTTCTTGATCGGCGGGCGGGTCGGTTTGCGCTGGAAGTTCTTGGTGAAACCTCCGCCCTGGATCATGAACTGGGGAATCACCCGGTGGAACACGGTGCCGTCGTAGTACTCGTTCATCACGTAGTCGAGGAAGTTCTTCACCGTGACCGGCGCCTTGTCGGCGTCGAGCTCGAGCACGATGTCGCCCATGCTGGTCTTGAGCAGGACATGGGGGTTCGGCGGCGCCTCGGCGTGGGCGGCGGTGATACTGGCGAGGAGCAGGCACAAGGCACTGAAAAAAGCCTTCATGATTCGGTCTCCGGGCTTCTTGGGGGAGAGCTGGAATCATACGGTCAAGCGGACGATGGCGAAAGGCCGCTTTGTCGCCCCTGGCGCTTTCGGCTACCATGCGCGCCATGTCTGAACTGGCCGTCAAGACGCGCTTCGCGCCCAGTCCCACGGGGTTGCTGCACCTGGGCAACGTGCGCACCGCGCTGTTCAGCCGGCTCTTTGCCCAGAGCCGGCAGGGGTGTTTCCTGCTGCGCATCGAGGACACTGACGCGGCCCGTAGCCGCGAGGAGTACGTGCATGCGCTGGTGGAGGATCTGCGCTGGCTCGGCCTGGAGTGGCAGGAGGGCGAGGGCGTCGGCGGCGATGCCGGACCCTACCGCCAGTCGGTCCGCGGCGCGATCTACGCCGAATACTATGCCCGCCTGGAGCAGGCCGGCCTGGCCTATCCCTGTTTCTGTACCGAGCAGGAGCTGAAGCTGACCCGCCGGCGCCAGCTCAACGCCGGCGAGCCGCCGCGCTATGGCGGGCGCTGCGCCAACCTCTCGGCGGACGAGGTGGCGGCCAAGCGGGCCCAGGGGCTGCGGCCGACCCTGCGCTTCCGGGTGCCCAAGGGGCAGCTGGTGGAGTTCGACGACCTGGCCCGCGGCCCCCAGCGTTTCAACAGCGACGACATCGGCGACTTCATCGTCCGCCGCGCCGACGGTAGCCCGGCCTTCTTCTTCTGCAACGCGCTGGACGACGCCCTGATGGGGGTGACCCACGTGGTCCGGGGCGAGGACCACCTGGCCAATTCGCCGCGCCAGCTGCTGCTGCTCGCCGCCCTCGGGCTGCCCGCGCCGCAGTACATGCACATCGGCATGATCGTCGGTGCCGACGGCAGTCCGTTGTCCAAACGCCACGGCAGCCTGGGTCTGCGCGAGCTGCGCGAGGCGGGCTTCCTGCCCGGCGCGCTGGTCAACCACCTGGCGCGTCTCGGCCACTACTACGGCCACGACGACTACCTGGACCTGGAGAGCCTGGCGGCCGGCTTCGGCACGGCGCAACTGAGCCGCTCGCCGGCCCGCCACGACGACGACCGCCTGCTGTTCTGGCAGCGCCAGGCGGTGGCCAACGCCGGCCACGGCGAGCTCTGGGCCTGGATGGGTTACACGGTACACAAGCGGGTGCCGGCCGGGTCGGAGGAGGCCTTCGTCGGGGCCGTGCGCGCCAACGTGGTGATGCCCGAGGACGCCGCCCGCTGGGCCGAGGTGCTGTTCGACGAACTGCCCCTGCCGGGCGACGAGGCGCGGACGGTGCTGGTCGGCGCCGGCGGCGACTTCTTCTGCCACGCCCTGGAGGGCTTGGCCCTGGTCGGAACCGACTTCAAGGCGCTGAGCGACTACGTGAAGGAGCACGCCGGGGTGAAGGGCAAGGCCCTGTTCCAGCCCCTGCGGGTGGCCCTCACCGGCGAACTGCACGGACCGGAGCTCGGCCCGCTGCTGGCCCTGATGGGCGTCGAGCGTGCCCGCGAGCGGCTGCAGCGCTGGGTCGGCGAGGGTTGAACGAACTACTCGCGCAAAGACGCAAAGGCGCAAAGGGTCGAGCGGGACGACCGAGCGGCCGGCGGCTGCGAGCGAGGCAGGTGTCGGGATGCGGCATCGCTGTGGGTACTGATTCCTCCCGGGCCATTCGCATTTCTTTGCGCCTTAGCGCCTTTGCGCGAGACGGTTTTTCGGTTTTTTGAACGAGTAACGAAGATGCTGCAGATCCACAACAATCTGACAAAGCGCAAGGAGCCCTTCACCCCCATCGTCGAGGGCAAGGTGGGCATCTACGTCTGCGGCATGACCGTCTACGACTACTGCCACATCGGCCATGCGCGGGTACTGGTGGTGTTCGACGTGGTCTTCCGCTACCTGCGGCGGCTCTACGGTGCCGAAAACGTCACCTACGTGCGCAACGTCACCGATATCGACGACAAGATCATCAAGCGGGCCAACGAGAACGGTGAGCCCTTCACCGAACTCACCGAGCGCTTCATTGCGGCGATGCACGAGGATGCGGACCGCCTCGGTGTGCTGCGGCCGAGCCTGGAGCCGCGGGCCACCCTGCACATGGACGAGATCCTGGAGATGATCGCCACCCTGGTGGAGAAGGGCTACGCCTACCGGGCCGCCAATGGCGACGTCTACTACGACGTCAGCAGGTTCGAGGGCTACGGTCGTCTCTCCGGCAAGAACCCGGATGACCTGCGCGCCGGCGAGCGGGTGGCGGTGGACGAGGCCAAGGACGACCCGCTGGACTTCGTGTTGTGGAAGGCGGCCAAGCCTGGCGAGCCGAGCTGGGAGTCGCCCTGGGGGGCGGGGCGTCCGGGCTGGCACATCGAGTGCTCCGCCATGTCGACCCGCGCCTTGG
>CAZMMH010000057.1:0-10333 GCA_964567315.1 uncultured Gammaproteobacteria bacterium | reverse complement strand
CACTATTCACTGCTCATCGACGTGCCGGCGATGAGCCTCAGCCGTTGCCACGCCTCCGGCAGCGCATACCCCTCGGCCTTCGCCTGCTCCAGCAGATGGCGCGCCTCGGCCGCCAGCTCGGCCCGCTGCGCCGGCTCGAACAGGTCGACCACCGCCGCCACCGCCCCGGCACTCTCGCTGAGCAGGGTTGCGGCCAGCTCATCGGCGGCGATGGGCGAATCGGGGCGCAACAGGTCGGCCACCAGCGCATGCCCCAGCAGGCGCACGTGCATGGTGCGAGCCGCCTCGGCATCGTCCAGCTCCTTGTGGGCCAGGGCATCGTTGCCGGCCGCCTTGCGCAGGGCGGCCATGATCACCTGGTAGAGCCGGTCGAGGGCCTGCAGCTCGCTGCGATGGTCACCGGGCAGGCCGGCGCCCTGCTCGTAGCTCCGTTCGATCCGCTCGCGCAGGGCCAGGATCGCATCGGTCTCGGCCGAGGCCGGCAGGGCCACCGCCGCCTCCAGCAGAGCGTGCAGATCGCGGCCGAAGGCCTCGACCTCTTCCTGGTCGGCGCGGCGCGCCTGCTCGAGCTGCGTGGCGTCGAGCTGGCGCAGCGCCGGGGCAAACAGGGGGTTGTCGCAACGGCGCTGCAGATGCCGCTCGCGGGCGCCGGGCTGTGGGCTGAAGCGGGGAGGATTCATGGACTGGAGTGATTGGACAAAGGGGCGACCATGATAGGCGGCGCGGCGCTCGGTCGCCAGTCACCGGGGTGCCGCGCGCATTATCAGACGCTCGTCGTAACCCGGTTGTCACACGGACGCCATATTGTCAGTTCTCCCCATGGCGTCTGGGAGCCGCCCGGTGTCGGAGCTCGACGATATCCTCATGGAGCAACGCCTCAGCGCGCTGTTCCAACCCATAGTTGCCAGCAACAATCAAACCATCTTTGGCTATGAGGCGCTGATCCGGGGTCCGTCGGACAGCCCGCTGCATGCCCCCATGTGCCTGTTCGACGCCGCCAGCCGCGCCGGCCGGCTGGTCGACCTCGAACTGCTGGCGCGGGAGGTGGTGATCCGCGAATTCGGCCACCTGCAGTTGCCGGGCAAGCTGTTTCTCAACATCACCCCGGCGACCGTGCTGGAGCCGCGGTTCAAGAACGGCCAGACCCTGATCTACCTGGAGGAGGCCGGCATCGATCCCGGACGGGTGGTGATCGAGCTCACCGAACAGCATCCGGTGGACGATTACGACCTGATGCGCGAGGCGGTCCGGCACTACCGCGAGATGGGGTTCGCCGTGGCCATGGACGACCTGGGCGCCGGCTATTCGAGCCTGCGCCACTGGTCCGAGCTGCGGCCGGACTACGTGAAGATCGACCGCTATTTCATCCAGAACCTGCACGAGGACGCGGCCAAGCGCCAGTTCGTCCGCTCAATTCTGGAACTCGCCCACGGACTCGGCTGCAAGGTGATCGGCGAGGGCATCGAGACCCGCGACGAATACCGCGCCCTGCTACACATGGGGCTGGAGCTGGGCCAGGGCTATTTCTTCGCCCGCCCCAACCTCAACCCCCCGCGCAGCGTGGCCAAGGTCCTGGAGAACGGGGCGGGAATTCAGCGCCCGGGGCTCCGGCGTTTCAGTGACACCGTCGCCAGCCTCGCCACGCGGGTGCCGCCGGTGGCGCCGCAACTGCCTTTGGCCGAGCTGGCCGCCAACTTCCACCGCCACCCCGACCGGCGTTCCGTGGCGGTGGTCCGCGACGGTCGGCCGCTGGGGCTGATCCACCGCCAGGAGCTGATGAACGTTCTCACCAGCCCCTACGGCATGTCCCTTTACGGGCGCAAACCGGTGCAGCAGTTCGTTCGCCGCGACGTACTGGTGGCGCAACAGAACATGCCGGTGGAAAAACTGAGCCAGCGCATCACCACCGCCAATGACCTGCACGGCGACGAGGACTTCATCATCACCGACGACGCCGGCGACTATCTGGGAATCGGCACCCTGATGGCGCTGCTGCGCAAGATCACCGATCTGCAGATCCACAACGCCCGTTACGCCAACCCCCTGACCCAGTTGCCCGGCAACGTACCGATCAGCGAATACGTCGACCAGCTGCTGGCCGAACAGCGCCCGTTCGCGGTGGCCTACTGCGACCTCGACCACTTCAAGGCGTTCAACGACACCTACGGCTACGCCCGCGGCGACGACGTGATCAGCGCCACCGCCCGGGTGCTGCTGGAGCAGGCCGACCACGAACACGACTTCGTCGGCCACGTGGGCGGCGACGACTTCATCGTGGTCTTCCGCAGCGGCGACTGGCGCCGCCGCTGTGAACGGCTGCTGACCCGCTTCAGCGAGGTGACCGAACCGCTTCACGATCCCGCGCACCGCGCGGCCGGCGGGATCCACGCCACCGACCGCAGCGGCCGTCACGTCTTCTTCCGCCTGCTCAGCCTTTCGGTCGGGGTGGTCCCGGTGCGGCCGCGGCAGTATCACAACCACCACGAGATCGCGGCTGTGGCCAGCGAGGTAAAGCGGCAGGCCAAGCACATCGAGGGCAATGCGATCTTCGTCGACCGCCGCTTCGAGCCGCAGCCGACCGATACCCCCGCATCCCTCGACCTCGACGGGATGGAGGCGGAATTCAGCCCCGCCTGAAGCTCACGCTTCGCCCCCGCTCGCGGGCAACAGCGAGGAGACGTGGCTGTCGGTGGAGAGCCAGCGGATCAGCGGTTGCCACTCACTCAGGTCGCGAATCACCTGACGCCGCGCCAGCTCAAAGATGCCGACCCCCTCCTCCGCGGCGCGGTGGTAATTGACGGTCTCGCGCAGCTTGGCCACGAAGGGGAAGCTCAAGTGGTGCTCCAGGGCATCCTCCAGCATGCGGTAGCTGAGGGTGTTCTCACGCACCCGGTTGGCCACTATGCCGACGCGAATCCGTGAATTGAAGATCGCGTCGTGCTGGGACAACTCGTAGAGAAAACGGCCTGCGGCACGCAGGTCCACCGGCGAGGGCAGCACGGGCACCAGCAGTACGTCGGCGGTCTTCAGCAGCGCCGTCAGCCGCTCGCCGTATACGCCCGCCGGCAGGTCGGCGATCACGTAATCACTCTCGCGGGGAATTTCCGCCCCGGCCTTCCAGGCCGCCACGCCGTGGATCTGCGGCCGCTCGTCGGGCCGCGCCCGCAGCCAGTCCAGGGCCGATGCCTGGGGATCGTAATCGAGCAGGGTCACGCGAATGCCCCAGCCGGCATAGAAACTGGCCAGGTTGGTCGCCAGGGTGCTCTTGCCGGTGCCGCCCTTGGCATTGACCACCATGATGGTGCGCATACCGCTGCCCGTTGCGAATGGAACCGTTACATCGGCCCGGAGTGGAGATTGCTTGAATTCTACGCGAGGGAGAGACGATCAAGGTAGAATGATAAAGGGTGAAGGAACGAAATCGAGCGGCGTAGATCTGTCAGGTAGTTTTGTTTCTAGCGGCGCAGACTCCCTCGCTGGCACCCGAAGCGTCTGCTGCCATCCGCCCCGGCTTCACCCTCATCCTTCCGCCTTCATCCTTGTCCTTATCACCCAGCAGTGATGGATCTTCGGGTTGCGCTTGAAATCCTCCGGCAGCGTCGCCCGGCTGATCTCCTCGATCTCGAGGTCGCCGAGGCCGTCGCGGTCGAGGCGGAAGTCGCGCCGATTGTTGGAGAAGAGCAGCACGCCGTCCTCGTCGAGCAGACGCAGGCAGGCGCGGATCAGGCGGACGTGGTCCCGCTGCACGTCGAAATCGGCGGCCATCGCCTTGGAGTTGGAGAAGGTCGGCGGGTCGAGGAAGATCACGCCGAAGCGCTCCCGTGTCTGGGCCAGCCACTCAACGCAGTCGGCCTTGATGAAGCGGTGCCCGGCGCCCGCCTGCAGTCCGTTCAATTCCAGGTTGGCGCGGGCCCAGTCGAGATAGGTGGCCGAGAGGTCGACGCTGGTGGTGGTCATGGCACCCGCGAGGGCCGCCTGTACGGTGGCGGCGCCGGTGTAGCAGAAGAGATTGAGAAAACGCCGACCACGGGCCAGTTCGGCCACCATGCGCCGGGTGATGCGGTGGTCCAGGAACAAGCCGGTGTCGAGATAGTCGCTGAGATTGACCCGCAGCCGTGCCGGCCCCTCGCGCACCACCAACTCCAGCCGCGCCTCGTCCATGCGGCCGTACTGGCTGCCGCCGCGGGCGCGCTGGCGCACCTTGAGGATCACCGAGCTCTCCGGGACCTCCAGCACTTCGGCCACCGCCACCAGGGCGTCCTGCAGCCGCTGGGCCGCCTTGTCCGGGTCGATGCTCTTGGGCGGCGCGTACTCCTGCACGTGGGCCCAGCGCCGACCGGAATCGGCCTCCGTGTAGAGATCCACCGCCACCGCGTATTCCGGCATGTCGGCGTCGTATAGCCGGTAGCACTCCACTCCCTCGCGCCGGGCCCAGCGGCCGAGCTGTTTGAGGTTCTTGCGCAGGCGGTTGGCAAACATCTCCATGCCGGCCAGGCGCTGGGCATCCACCGCCTCGGCCGGATGCCGAAACGCCAGCAGCCGGCACCGCAGCGCGCCGTTGTAGAGGGGGTGACTGGCGTCCGCCTTCAGGCCGAGCGCCTGGGCCAGGGGCGTGTCGGCGACGAACAGGGCCGCGGCCCAGGCGTCGTAATGCCGCGCCAGCTGGCGGCCGAGGGCGCGATAGAGCGGCGTCAGGGCCTGCACCTCGCCGATCCGTTCGCCGTAGGGCAGATTGCTCACCAGCAGCCCCGGCGGCAGACCGGGCGGCAGGCCGGCGCTGGTCAGCTCGCCCTTCTCCACCGTGATCCGGCCGCTCAGGCCGGCGCGCTCGATGTTCTCCCGCGCCGCGGCGACCGCACGGCCGTCGGCGTCGCGGCCGAAGATCGGCGGAATGCGGGCGAGGCCCGCCGCCCGCCGGCCCTCGGCCTCGGCGAGCAGGCGGGCCCACAGGCCACCGTCGTGGCCGAGCCAGCCGAAAAAACCGAAATAGTCGCGGTCGAGGCCCGGCGCGATGTCGCCCGCCAGCAGCGCCGCCTCGATCAGCAGGGTCCCCGAGCCGCACATGGGATCGAACAGTGCGCCGCCTCGGGCGGCCACCTCGGGCCAGCCCGCCAGCACCAGGATCCCGGCGGCAAGGTTTTCCTTGAGCGGCGCGCGGGCCCCTTCCAACCGGTAGCCGCGGCGGTGCAGACTGTCGCCGGCGAGATCGAGGCTGACGGTGGCGCGGCCCCGCGCCAGGTGCAGGGCGACACGCAGGTCGGGCCGCCGGGCATCCACCGAGGGACGCTCGCCGTAGTGGTCGCGCACGGCGTCGACCACTGCGTCCTTCAGCTTCAGGGCACCGAAACGGCTGTCGCGCAGCCAGGGCGCAGAGCCGGAACAGTCCACCGCCAGGGTCTGATCCGGCCCCAGTTGCTGGTGCCATGGCAGGGCCCGCGCCGCGGCATAGAGCGCGTCGGGATCGGGGGCCGGAAAGCGGGCCAGCTGCAGCAGTACCCGGCTGGCCAGACGCGACCAGAGACAGACCCGGTAGGCGCCCTCCAGATCGGCGCCGAAGGCAACTCCGGCGCTGCCGGGGCGCACCTCGGCGGCGCCGAGGGCGCGCAGCTCGTCGACCAGGGCCGCTTCGAGGCCACGCGGGCAGGGGGCGTAGAGGGTATGGCGCGACATGCAGGGACCGGTGTGCCTGGGGAAAGCGTCCATTCTACTCCACCGGGCACTGACAGGCCGCGCGCCTGCCGTTAGAATCCCGATTCAGCCTCCGCGCGCCCACCTGCCCGAAGCCCCACGCAATGACCGATCCCGTCTGGCTGGAAAAACAGAGTGCCGCCTCCCTCGCCCGTTTGCTGCCGCGGCTGGAGGAGCGCTTCGCCGTGCACGCGGAGCCCGGTGACTGGGCCGGCTACCTCGATCGCCTGCGGCGCCATTTCCCACGCGTGTTCCGCCTGCTGTATCAGCTCTACGGCCAGCAGTACGACTTCTTCTTCCACCTGGAGTCGATCCTGTCCACCGCCACCCGCATGTGGCTGGAGCGCCCGGACGAACTCAAGGGCCTGGACGCCCTGCGCAGCAACGACCCGGTATGGTTCCAATCCAACCGCATGGTCGGCGCCATGTGCTACGTCGACCTGTTCGCCGGCGATCTGGAGGGGATTCGCAGCCACATCCCTTATTTCAGCGAACTCGGCATCACCTACCTGCACCTGATGCCGCTGTTCCGTTCGCCCGAGGGCGACAACGACGGCGGCTACGCGGTGAGTAGCTACCGCGACGTCGACCCGGCGCTGGGAGACATGGAGGACCTGGCACGCCTCAGCGGCGAACTGCGCCACCACGGCATCTCCCTGTGCCTCGACTTCGTCTTCAACCACACCGCCGACGAACACACCTGGGCGCAGCGGGCCCTGGATGGCGACGCCGAGTACCAGGGCTACTACCGCATGTACCCGGACCGCAAGGAACCGGACGCCTTCGAACGCACGGTTAAGGCGGTCTTTCCGGAGGAGCACCCCGGCTGCTTCACCTACCGCTCGCGCATCCGCAAGTGGGTCTGGACCACCTTCCACAACTATCAGTGGGACCTGAACTACGAAAACCCGGTGGTCTTCGACCGCATGGCCGAGGAGATGCTGTTCCTGGCCAACCAGGGGGTGGAGGTGCTGCGCCTCGACGCGGTGGCCTTCCTCTGGAAGCGACTCGGCACCAATTGCGAAAACCAGCCGGAGGCCCATCTGCTGATCCAGGCCTTCAACGCTCTGGTGCAGATCGCCGCGCCGGCCATGGTCTTTCTCTCCGAGGCCATCGTCCACCCGGACGAGGTGAGCCGCTACATCGGCCCCGACGAATGCCCGCTCTCCTACAATCCGCAGCTGATGGCCCTGCTCTGGAACTCCCTGGCCACGCGCAAGGTGCGCGTCCTGCGCCACGCCATGGAGAAGCGCTTCGCCATTCCCGACGGCTGCGCCTGGGTCAACTACATCCGCTGCCACGACGACATCGGCTGGGCCTTCTCCGACGACGACGTGCGCGAAATCAATCTCAACCCGCCGGAACACCGCCGCTTCCTGGCCCAGTTCTTCACCGGCCGCTTCGAGGGCAGCTTCGCCCGCGGCCTGCCGTTTCAGGAGGACCCGGTGAGCGGCGACGCGCGCATCTCCGGCACCACCGCCTCCCTCTCCGGTCTGGAACTGGCCCTGGAGCAGGACGACGAAAAGGAGATCGATCTGGCGGTGCGCCGCATCCTGCTGCTGCACGGCATCATCTACACCATCGGCGGCATCCCCCTGCTCTACCTCGGGGACGAGCTCGGCATGCTCAACGACTACGGCTACAGCGACTCGCCGGAAAAGGACGGCGACAGCCGCTGGATGCACCGCCCGCTGTTCGACTGGGAGCGGGCCGAGGAGCGTGGCGACGCCGAGGCCATCGCCGGACGGATCTTCCAGGGCCTGCTGCGCCTGACCCAGCTGCGCGGCCAGCACCTGGCCTTCACCCGCGCCGAGACCGAAATCGCCGACACCGGCAACGATCACGTGTTCGGCTACTTCCGCAATCACGAGAGTCACAGCGTGTTCGTGCTCGGCAACTTCAGCGAACACGAGCAGCGGGTCGAGGCACGTCATCTGCGCCTGCTCGGCCTGCGCAAGACCTTCACCGACCTGGTGGCCGGCCGCACCATTACCGCCACCCAGCAGCTGCTGCTCGAGCCGTATCAGTTCATGGTCCTGGTGGGGGCGCGGTGAGTTCGGACCCGGCCACCCGCGTCGCGGTCGCCTTCGATCCCGCCCATCCCGAACTCGCCGCCCATGCCGCGGCCATCGCCGCCGACCTCGGCCTGCCACTCTGCCTGGACGGGACGGCGGGCTTCGATCTGTGCCTCGTCCTCACCCCACAGCGGCTGGAGCTGCGCCAGGCCGGCCCCGACGCACCGGGCCCGGTGTTCGCCGACTTCGTCGGTGGCGCGGCGGCTCACCGGCGCCGCTACGGCGGCGGCCGCGGCCAGCACCTCGCCCGCGCCGTCGGCCTGCGCCACGGCGCCAGCCCCAGCGTGCTCGACGCCACCGCCGGCCTCGGCCGCGACGCCTTCGTGCTCGCCGACCTGGGCTGCCGGGTGACCCTGGTGGAACGCAGTCCGGTGATCGCCATGCTGCTGCGCGACGCCCTGGTACGGGCGGTGGCCGCGCCCGAGGTGAGCGAGACCGCCGCGCGCATGCAGCTGATGCTGGGCGATGCGTTGGCCCTGGTCGGCGGACTGCCCGAGGCCCAGCGGCCCGAGGTGATCTACCTCGACCCGATGTTTCCCGAACGCAGCAAGAGCGCCGAGGTAAAAAAGGAGATGCGGGTGTTCCAGCGCCTGGTCGGCGCCGACGAGGATGCGCCCGCCCTGCTCGCCGCAGCGCTGGCAAAGGCCCGCAAACGGGTGGTGGTCAAGCGTCCGCGGCTGGCCCCGCCCCTGGACGGTCCCAAACCCAGCGGCAGCGTCCAGGGCAAGAGCACCCGTTTCGACATCTACGCCCCGCACAGCGGCTGCTGAAAGGCAAAAGAGTTGGCTCGCGCAAAGCCGCTAAGGCGCAAAGAAGGTCAACAGCCTTTGCCACGGAGATCACAGAGAGTTGTCTGGGGGGCGTTCTTGCGGTGCCGCTACCAGATATGGGCCGTGGCGGTGTTGCCGAACACCCGCGCACAAGAGCAAGAGCAATTGCCTTGCTCCGTGATCTCTGTGTCCTCTGTGGCGATTTGAATATTCTTTTCTTTGCGCCTTGGCGACCTTGCGCAAGACCACCTTTTAATCTCCCCACAGCATCAGGTGTTGGGGTGGGGTGAATTTTGGTATCGTTCGTCCCCGGCTACGGGCCCGGCGCCCGCAGTGGCGCGCCGTGCGGCCGGGCTTGGCGCCTTTCGAAGCTTTGCCTGGGCGTTGGGGAAACCGCCGCCGGGGCGACCCAGAACCGGAAGCACGCCTCTCCGCGCATGAATGTCACAGTCAGCGAATTGATCGTCCGCTACATGGAGCGCCTCGGCATCGAGTGCATCTTCGGTATGCCCGGCGCCCACATCCTCCCGGTCTACGACGCCCTGTACGACTCGCCGATCCGGAGCGTGCTGGCCAAGCACGAGCAGGGCGCCTCGTTCATGGCGGGCGGCTATGCGCGGGTCTCGGGCAAGATCGGTGCCTGCATCACCACCGCGGGGCCGGGGGCCACCAACCTGGTCACCGGCATCGCCAACGCCTACGCCGACCGCCAGCCGATCCTGGTGATCACCGGCGAAACCTCCACCCACATCTTCGGCAGGGGCGGCCTGCAGGAGAGTTCGGGCGAGGGCGGCAGCGTCGACCAGGCCACCCTGTTCCGCGGCATCACCAGATATCACCGCCTGGTGGAACGCACCGACTACCTCGCCACCGTCCTCAACCAGGCCTCCAACGTGCTGCTCTCCGACAATCCGGGACCGGTGCTGCTGAGCTTTCCCTTCAACGTGCAGAAGGAGCTGGTGGACGACGCGATTCTGGACGAGGTAAGAACCGCACGTCCGCTGCATGCCAGCCACAAGGACACCACCCTGGTCGACACCCTCACCGACCTGATCGTGGCCGCCGACCACCCGGTGATCGTGGCCGGCTACGGCTGCATCCGCGCCGGGGCGCAGGAGCTGGTGGCCGGCCTGAGCGAGGCGCTGGCAATTCCGGTTGCCACCAGTCTCAAGGGCAAGGGGGTGATCGCGGAACAGTCGCCGCTGGCCCTCGGCAGCCTGGGCGTCACCTCCAGCGGCTACGCCTACAACTACATCGTCGATCATGCCGATCTGGTGCTGTTTCTCGGCGCCGGCTTCAACGAACGCACCAGTTATCTGTGGGACAAGGCGCTGCTCGCGGACAAAAAGATCGCCCAGGTGGACAATGACCCGGCGCAGATCGAGAAGGTCTTCCGCGCCGACGTGGCGGTGCTCGGTGACGTCGCCGAGATCCTCACCGGGGTGCTGGCACGGGTGAAGGCGCGGCAGGTGCCGCGGCCGGCCGCGCCGGAGCTGCCGCGCAAGCGCCGGCTCACGGGCGACGATGCGGGCAACGGCGGTCCGGCCATTTTTGACGCCCGCTTCCGCCTGGTGGAACGCCTCTTCAGCCAACTGCAGCAGCGCTTCCCGGCGAACGTACAGATCTTCGACGACAACATCGTCTTCGCCCAGAACTTTCTCGACGTCGAGCCGGGCAGCCGCTACTACCCGAACTCGGGCATCTCCTCCCTGGGCCATGCCATTCCGGCGGCGATCGGCGCCCGCTTCGCCGAAACCCGGCCGACCCTCGCGATCCTCGGCGACGGCGGCTTCCAAATGT
>CAZMMH010000056.1:0-10718 GCA_964567315.1 uncultured Gammaproteobacteria bacterium | reverse complement strand
AGGCCAACCGGGAGCCGCCGCCGCCGGCCCTGGAGCGGCAGATGAAGAGCTGCCGCCGCCTCGCCGAGGCCATGGGCATGGCCAACTACGCCAGCGACATCTACGAGGCCGACGATCTGATCGGCAGCCTGGCGGCGCAGCTGCGCCCCCACGGTTTCCGTACCGCCATCGTCAGTCGCGACAAGGACCTTTCCCAACTGCTCGTCCAGGGCGACCTGCTGTGGGACTTTGCCAACGACCGCAAGGTCCATTTCGAACAGGTGCGCGAGCGCTACGGGGCCGAGCCGGGACAGATCGCCGATCTCCTGGCCCTGGCAGGTGATGCGGTCGACAATATTCCCGGCGTGCCCGGCATCGGCCGCAAGAGCGCCGAGGCCCTGCTGGCCGCCTTCGGTTCCCTCGACGGTGTCTATGCCCACCTCGACGAGGTGCCCGGCCTCTCGCTGCGCGGGGCCAAACGGGTGCAGGGGCTGTTGGCCGAGCATCGCGATCAGGCCTACCTGTCGCGCCGGCTCACCGAGATCTCCCTGGAGGCCCTGGCCGCCGCCGCGCCGGCGAGCCTGCAGCGGCGCCCGGCGGATGCCGATGCGCTGCGCGAGTTCGGGGCCTACCATGGCTTCGGCCCCGGCCTGCAGCGCCGCTGCCTCGGCGTCGCTGCCGTCGCCGCCTGAGCACGGTCGCTTCGCGTGAACCAGTCCCCCGACAGCTCCGAGCGCGTCTTCGCCTTCGTCAGCGAACTGGGCCGCGGGCTTTCCGACGGCAATATCGACCTGCCCGCCTTCCCCGACATCGCCCTGCGGGTGCGCCGGGTGCTGGAGGACCCGGAAACCTCGGTCGACGACATCGTCACCGTGGTAAGCACCGAGCCGGTGCTCGCCGCGCGCCTGCTGCGCGTCGCCAATTCCGCCCTGCTCTCGCGCGGCGGGCGCAAGGTCGGCGACCTGCGTCAGGCGATCCCGCGGCTCGGTTTCAACATGGTGCGCAACGCCGCCATGTCGGTGGCCATGGAACAGATCTTCAAGGCCCGCTCCCTCGGCGCACTGAAACCGTTTCTGCACGAGCTGTGGGAACACAGCGTGCGGGTGGCGGCGATCGCCCACGTGCTGGCGGCCAAGCTGACGCGCATTCATCCCGACGAGGCCCTGCTGGCCGGCCTGTTTCACGACATCGGCAAGCTCTACATCCTGATGCGCGCCGAATACCACCCGGATTTGTTCAGCAACCGCCAGGTGCTGGACGAGCTGATGGACCGCTGGCACACCGGCATCGGCCGGGCCATCCTCGAGGCCTGGAACATCTCCGAGGAGGCGGCCGTGGTGGCCGACGAGCACGAGGCCCTGGACCGGGAGCACTTCGGCCCGCCGGACCTGGTGGACGTCGTGATGGCGGCCAACCTGCATGCGCACGTGGTGGAGGGCCGGCGCAGCGACGAGCGCACTGCCTGGCCGACCATCCCGGCCTTCAAGCGCCTCAAGCTCGATGCGGAGGTGAGCGTTGCCGTGCTCGGCGAGGCGGCGGACGAGATCAAGGAGCTGGCCGCGGCGCTGGGGGGATGAGTCGTCGTTAATTCGTTGACTCGTTAATTCGTTAACCCGTAGGGTGGTTTTCCGAATCAACGAATCAACTGCCAATGTCTACCTGGACCCAAATCGCCGACCACATCGCCGACGCCACCGGCGCGCCATTTCAGTTGATCCGGCAGCACTCCCTGGGCGGCGGCTGCATCAACTCCGCGGCACGCCTGGAGGGCGAGGACGGGGCGGCGTGGTTCGTCAAACTCAATCACGCGTCGGGCCTGGCCATGTTCGAGGCCGAGGCCGACGGCTTGGCGGAGCTGGCCGAGGCCGGCGCGGTGCGGGTGCCGCGACCGCTGTGCAGCGGGGTGGCCGGCGACAGCGCCTTCCTGGTAATGGAGTCGCTGGCCATGGGCGGCGGCAGCGCTGCCGCCATGCGCCGCTTCGGCCGCGAGCTGGCGGCCCTGCACCGGGTCGGCCGGGCCCGCTTCGGCTGGTATCGCGACAACACCATCGGCTCCACCCACCAGCCCAACGCCGAGGCCGACGACTGGGTGGAGTTCTACCGCGAGCGGCGTCTCGGCTTCCAACTGGAGCTGGCGGCGCGCAACGGTTTTCGCGGCGCGCTGCAGAGGAGCGGCGACCAGATGATGGCGCGCCTGGATGCCTTCTTCAGCGACTACCGCCCGGTGCCCTCCCTGCTCCACGGCGATCTATGGTCGGGCAACTACGGGGTGAGCCGCGACGGCGAGCCGGTGATCTTCGATCCGGCGGTCTATTACGGCGACCGCGAGGCGGACCTGGCCATGAGCGAGTTGTTCGGCAGTTTCGGCGCCGACTTTTACGCCGCCTACGCCGAGGCTTGGCCCATCGACCCCGGCTATACGGTGCGCAAGACCCTCTACAACCTCTACCACATCCTTAACCACGCCAACATGTTCGGCGGCGGCTACGCGGGGCAGGCCGAGTCCATGCTCGGCCGCCTGCTGGCCGAGGTTCGCTGAAAGGCGAAAGGCGGTCTCGCGCAAAGGCGCTAAGGCGCAAAGAAGAGCGATAAATTCCCTTCGCCACAGAGGTCACAGAGCGCACAGAGAATGCCGTGCGGGCAATGTGGCCTCGGGCAACTGCTGGGCGTTTGCTCCGGTGGCGGCGTTTTCACCAACCACCTATTGCTTCCCCTCCGTATTCTCTGTGACCTCTGAGGCGCCTTGAATTTGAATTTCGCATTTCCTTTGCGCCTTAGCGCCTTTGCGCGAGACAGCTCTTTTATTCCGGCACCACCGATTTGTATAGGGCCGAGTAGTCCTCCGGCTCGGTGCTCTTGGCCAGCGCCTCGGTGACCAGCGGGCGGACGCCTTCCAGGGAGGAGGTGTTGAGGCCGAGGCTCTTGGCCTCGTCCAGGAACAGATCGATGTCCTTGAGCAGGTGCTGCACCGGGAAGTTGGGCTTGGCGAAGTCGCGGGCGAGCATTTTGTTCAGCTTCTTGTCGAAGGTGGGGGCGTAGAGCGCGCTCTCGCGGACGATCTCCATGAAGGTGTCGAGGTCGAGCCCCTCCTTCTGGGCGAAGCCCAGCGACAGGGAGAACGTGGCGGTGAGCCCCGCGATGAGCTGGTTCAGCGCCAGCTTGATGGCGGCGGCATGACCCGCCGGGCCGATGAGGCGGGGGTGGGGGCCGAAACTCATGAGCACGGGCTGCCACCGCTCGAACTGTTCCGGGGTGGCGCCCACCATCAGGATCAGTGTGCCCCTGGTGGCCTCCGGGATGCTGCCGAGCACCGGGCTCTCCAGGTAGTCGCCGCCCGCGGCCTGGAACTCGGCCAGCAGTTCGCGGCTCTGCTGGGGCGCGATGGTGGCCATCTGGATCACCGTGACTCCTTTGAGGGCCGGGCGGGTGGCGTCGTCGAGCAGCACCCCGCGGATGGCGTCGGCGTTGGTGAGCATGGTGACGCAGGTTGCGGCCCCCTCCAGGGCCTCGGCGGCACTGGCGCAGACGCGGGCGCCGGCCGCGGCCAGGTGTTCGGCCTTGGCGCGGTCGCGATTATAGACGGACACCTCGAAGCCGTTGTCGAGCAGGCGCCGGGCCATGGGGCTTCCCATCAGGCCGGTGCCGACGAAGGCGATGTGCATGGCGTGCTCCTGTCGCGTGGGTTTTCGCCGATGGTAGCCGAGGCGGCGCGGCGATTTCAGCGCCGGCTCAGACCAGACGGCGCAGGATCAGCTCCGCCGGTTCCGGGTTGAGGTAGGTTTGGCGGGTGATGTAGGGATCGGGGTGCCTGCGGAAGTGGTGGCGCAGCAGGGTCAACGGTACCGCCAGCGGCACCCGGCCGCGGCGGTAGGCGTCGATCACGTTGTTTAGCTCCGCCTTGTCGTCGGCGTCGATCGATTTCTTTAAGTAGCCCATCAGGTGCTGCAGCACGTTGGCGTGGCGGCCAGGGGCGGCGGGGTGATGCAGGGCCTCCATCAGGCGGCTGCCGTAGGCCTGTTTGAGTTCCGTCATGGGCCGGTCGCCCGCCTCGGCCGCCAGTTGGCCGAGGGCCTTGTAGTGGGCATTGCCGTGGGCCATGAGCGCGTACTTGTGGGCGCTGTGGAACTGCATCAGGCGGTGGGCCGTCAGCCTCTCGGCCAGCAGCCGGCGCCAGCGGCGGTAGGTGAACAGGCGCTCGATGAAGCCGTCGCGCAGCAGCGGGTCGTTGAGGCGCCCCTCCTCCTCCAGTGGCAGCAGCGGATTGGCGCGCATCAGCTCGCGGGCGAACAGACCGACGCCCCGCCTGCCGGCCGAGCCGTCGCCATAGAGCCTGACCCGCTGCATGCCGCAGGAGGGCGAGTTGGCCTTGAGGATGAAGCCGTCGAGGTGGCCGATCACGCGCGCGGTATCGCGGCCATAGCGCGTGAGTCGGGTGGTGACGTCGAGGCCCGGATCCTGCACTCCCACCGCCCGCGGGCTTGCCGGGTCGCCGACCAGGCGGATGGGCGGGCGCGGCACCCCCATGCCGATGGCGGTCTCCGGGCAGAAGGACTGGAAGTCGCAGTAACGGCCGAGGGTCTCGACGATGTAACCGTCGCGTTTGTGGTTGCCGTCGTAGCGGACCTTTTCGCCCAGCAGACAGGCGCTGATGCCGAGACGGAGGGGCGCGCTCAATGGCTTCAGCGTTCGGCGCCGAGGGCCAGGGCCCGTTCGCGCGCCTCGCGGCCGGCATTGATCACGGCGCCACCGTCCCAGCCGGGATCCGCCTCGGGCCAGCCGGCGGCGTGGCGCAGGACCAGTTCGGCGAGGGCCTCGATGTGGGCCGGCGCCGCATTCAGTGCCGGCAGGTAGCGGTACTCTTCGCCGCCCGCGGCGAGAAAGCGGTCGCGGTTCTCCACCGCGATCTCTTCCAGGGTTTCCAGGCAGTCGGCGGCGAAGCCGGGGCAGACCACGTCGATCCGTTTCACACCGTCGCTGGCCCACTCCAGCAGCAGCTTGTCGGTGTAGGGCTTGAGCCACTCCTCGCGGCCGAAGCGTGACTGGAAGCTGATCGCCCACTGCCCGTCGTCCAGGCCGAGGCGCGCCGCGGTGCGGCGTGCGGTCTCGTGGCAGTAGCAGAAATAGGGGTCGCCGTGAAGCAGGTATCGCTTGGGCAGGCCGTGGAAGGAGAACAGCAGACGCTCGCCGGCGCCATCGCGTTCGCGCTGCTGGCGAATGCTGGTGGCCAGCGCATCCAGATAACCGTCGTCGGCGTGATAGCCGTTGATCAGGCGCAGCTCGGGCAGCCAGCGCCAGCGCTGCAGCTCTGCGCTCACCGCGTCGAAGCTGCTGGCGGTGGTGGTGGCGGAGTACTGCGGGTAGAGCGGCAGCACGACGATGCGGCGTGCGTTGGCCTGGGCCAGTTGGCGCAGGGCGCTCGCGATCGAGGGCTTGCCGTAGCGCATGCCCAGGGCCACCTTGACCGGGCCCCTGAAACGCCGCTCCAGGGCCTGCTGTAGCGCCTGCGCCTGCGCCTGCGAGATGGCGTGCAGCGGCGAGCCCTGCTCGCCCCAAATCTTGCGGTAGGCCGCCGCCGCGCGCTTCGGCCGGCGCCTCAGGACGATGCCGTGCAGGATCAGCCACCACAGGAGACGTGGCATTTCGATTACCCGCCGGTCCCAGAGGAACTCACCCAGATAGCGGCGCAGGGCCTCCGGCGTCGGCGCATCGGGGGTGCCGAGGTTGGTGAGCAGCACGCCGGTGCAGGCGGGACTGCCGTGGAGGTGGTCGGCCTGGCCGAAATAACGCATGCCGTTTCCTGGCGCGGTGGACGGGAGGCCTAAAGTATAACGTCTCGTCCGCCGGCGTCGGGCGAGGGCAGCCGCGCCTTTTCGGCGAGGTGACGCTCCAGTTCGGCGGCGGGCATGGGCCGGCCGATGTGGTAGCCCTGGGCGGTGTCGCAGCCGAGGATCTCCAGCAGGTCGAGAATCTCGACACTCTCCACCCCCTCCGCAACCACCCGCATGCCGAGGTTGTGGGCCAGATCGACGGTGGAGCGGACGATTACCGCGTCGCTGTCGTTGTCCAGCATGTCCATGATGAACGAGCGGTCGATCTTCAATTCGTCCACCGGCAGGCGTTTGAGGTAGGCCAGGGAGGAGAAGCCGGTGCCGAAGTCGTCCACCGCCAGGCGCACGCCCATGGCGTCGAGGCAGCAGAGGGTGCGTTCCGCATGTTCGGGGTCGGCCATCATCGCCCCTTCGGTGATCTCGAGGGTCAGCAGGCGGGCCGGCACCTGGTGCTTTTGCAGCAGGCCTTCCACCTGGCCCGGCAGGTCCGGGTCCAGCAGATTCCACACCGAGAGGTTGACCGCCACCTCAAGCTCCAGGCCGCGCTGGTGCCAGCGCGCCGCCTGGGCGATGGCCTCGCCGAGCACCCACAGGGTCAGCGGGCGGATCAGGCCGGTCTTTTCCGCCACCGCGACCATTTCATCGGGCCGGACCATGCCCCGACTGCGGTGATCCCAGCGCAGCAGCGCCTCGACGCCGACCACCCGGTGTTGCAGCACGTCGAGCTTGGCCTGGAAATGCAGCAGCAGTTCGTTGCGCTGAATCGCATCACGCAGGTCGCTGACCAGCTGCAGGCTCTGCAGGCTGTTGCTGTCGTAGGCGGAGTCATAGAAGGCGAACGATCGGTTGTTGCGCTTGGCCTGGTACATGGCCACGTCGGCGTGCTGGAACAGCCGCTTGCTGTCGTCGCCGTCGCGGGGAAAGAGGGCGATGCCCATGCTGCCGCCGATGTAGAGTTTATGTTCGCGGTAGACGATCTCCTGTTCCAGGGCGCGGGTGATCTTGTTGGCGATGGCGGCGGCCTGGGGCGCGTCGGCGCTGGGGAGCAGGATGGCGAACTCGTCGCCGCCGAGGCGCGCCACGGTGTCCGATTCCCGCAGGCTGGCCAGCAGGCGTTCGCTCACCGTGACCAGCACGGCGTCGCCGGCATGATGGCCGAGGGTGTCGTTGATCTCCTTGAAACGGTCCAGATCCTTGACGATGAGGGCGAACGGCCGCTTGTTGCGTTTGGCAGTGAGAATGGCGTGGTCGACCCGGTCCTTGAGCAGGCTGCGGTTGGGCAGGCCGGTGAGGGCGTCGTGCAGGGCCTGGTGTTCCAGCTCGCGCTGGCGGGCGCTCACCTGGCGCTGCATGCGCCGGAAGGCCAGCACCAGCTCGCGGGTTTCGCGCGTGGTGGCGGCGGCGCGCAGGGCCTGGTGATCCTGGTCGCGGCGGCCGCGCAGGGCGCCTGCCACCAGGCTGATGGGTGCCAGCACCATGCGGTTGAAGAAGAACCAGGCAAGGGCGATCAGGGCCAGGCCGACGCCCGAGAGGATCCAGAACGCCTGGCTCAGGCCGCCCGCCAGCCGGGCCAGGCTGTCGACGTCGGTGGTGGCGGCGTGCTCGTGAGTCTGGTCGAGGGTGCGCAGCCCGGCCCAAATGCGGTCGAACAGGGGATGGATCGAGTTGGCCAGCAGGGGCAGGTCGGCGCGCCAGAGACCCTTGCGGTCAAGCTCGACGATCTTTTCGAAGGCGTCGAACCAGGCATCGGACTTCCCTTGCAGCTGTTCGACCAGATTGCCCGGAAGGACGTTGAGCTGGCCGCTGGCGGCCATGCCGCGCAAGGCGGCGATCTGCTCGTCGATGCGCTGGTGAATCTGGCGCACGTCGGTGGCCGAAGAGCGGGGGTCGGGGTCGGAGACGGCGGCGAAGCGGGCTGCCAGGTAGAGGCGGAATTCGCCGGTCATGCGCAGCCAGTTGTCCTGGAGGGTGCGCGCCATGTGGCCGGCGGCGGCGCTCTGGCGGCTGTCGCCGAGCTGGGCCAGGAGGTTTTCCAGCAGGTGGGTGAAGGCGACGTGGGCCGGCTTCATCCGGCTGTGGATCAGCTCGAGGCTCGGATATTGGGCCAGGCCGTCGGTTCGGATCGCCATGACCCGATCCATCTCGGCTTGCAGGCGGCGCAGGTCCTCCAGCAACTGTGCGGTCAGCGCGTGATGGGCGGCACCGGCCAGGTCCGGCACCTGGTCGAGCCGGTGCAGTGCCGTGGTGGCGCGCTTCATGTCGCGGTGGATGCGTTCCTGCAGCTGCGGATCCGGGTTCAGCAGGAAGGTGTCGAGGGTGGTCTTGGTGTCCCAGATGGCGTCCTTGACCTTGCGGCTTCCGTCGAGGACCTCGTAGCGGCGATCGAGATTGCGCACGCTGGTACGCCCGGCGTCCGCCACCAGGTGGCTGGCGAGGGCGGCGAACGCCAGCACGACGACTCCCGTCGCCGCGGCAAACGCAAGATAACGGCTGCGCAGACTGTCGAGCCTGCGGCGCGCTGGTGACCTCACTACCCCTCGCTCCCGGCACTCTCGCGTTCCCTGTACGGCGCCGTGTCTGTTTCCTGCAATGCTATTGAAGCGCCTGGAGAAAGGCCAGCACGTATTGCCCGATTCCGGGGTGGCCGCCGCGCGGGCGTCAGCTCGGCGGCTGGGTCAGCAGCTGGGCCAGGCCCTGGCTGGCATTGCCGGCATGGGCCTTGAGCGCCAGGCCGTAGTCGGCGTGAATCTGTTGGCGCAGCTGGGCCAGCACCTGTTCGGCCTGTTCCCGGCTGTCGATCGCGCCGTGGTGCTCCTCGGCGGCCTGCAGCTCACGGGCCGCCTGGCTCAGGCTGAGGCGGTCGCCCTGGGTGGTCGCTGCCGGGGTTTCGTCGCTGCGGCCGTCGGTTACGCCGGGCGCATCGCCACGGCTGCGCCCAGCGGCGCTGTTGCCGTCGGCACGTACGTTCTGCTGATTGCCCAGCTGAGGCGCGCTGGGGTTGATCGGTGTGGCCATGATCGCTCTCCTCGAGACTGACGGAATACCGACACCGCCACTGCCGGCAGCGGTGCGCTACGAGGATTCTTGCAAGAGGCCTGCCAGCTCCCCGGGCTGCCGGCGGATCAGCGGTGGTAGGGCGGGCTCAGTTCGTGGACCGCGGCGACGAAGGCGGCCGCATGCTCCGGCTCCACGTGCTGGTGGATGCCGTGGCCGAGGTTGAAGACATGGCCGCTGCCGGCGCCAAAGCGCTCGAGGATGTAGGCCACCTCCTGGCGGATCCGCTCGGGCTCGGCGTAGAGCACGCTGGGATCCATATTGCCCTGCAGGGCGACCCGTTCGCCGACCCGCGCACGGGCCTCGCCGATGTCGGTGGTCCAATCCAGGCCGAGGGCGTCGGCGCCGCTGTCGGCCATCGCCTCAAGCCACTGGCCGCCGCCCGTGGTGAACAGCACCACCGGGATCTTGCGGCCTTCGGCCTCGCGGGTGAGCCCCTCGACGATGCGTGTCATGTAGTCGAGGGAGAAGGCCCGGTAGTCGCGCGGAGTGAGCAGGCCGCCCCAGGTGTCGAAGATCATCAGGGCCTGGGCGCCGGCGGCCACCTGGGCGTTGAGGTAGGCGGTGACCGCCTGGGCGGTGACGTCCAGCAGCCGATGCATCAGGTCGGGGCGGTCGTAGAGCATCCCCTTGACCTTGGCGTACTCCTTGGAGGAGCCGCCCTCGACCATGTAGGTGGCCAGGGTCCACGGGCTGCCGGAGAAACCGATCAGCGGTACCCGGCCGTCCAGGGCGCTGCGGATGGTGCGTACCGCGTCCGTCACATAGCGCAGTTCGCCCTCGGGATCGGGCACGAACAGCTTTTCGACGTCGAGGGCGCTGCGCACCGGCCGCTCGAAGCGCGGTCCCTCGCCCTCGGCGAAGTAGAGGCCGAGGCCCATGGCGTCGGGGACGGTGAGGATGTCGGAGAAGAGGATCGCCGCATCCAGCGGGAAGCGCTCCAGCGGTTGCAGGGTGACCTCGCAGGCGAGCTCCGGGTTCTTGCACAGGTCCATGAAGCTGCCGGCGCGCTCGCGGCTGGCACGGTACTCGGGCAGGTAACGGCCCGCCTGGCGCATCATCCAGACCGGGGTGACATCCACCGGCTGGCGGAGCAGGGCGCGCAGGAAACGGTCGTTCTTCAACTCGGTCATGGACAAGCCTTTCGCGCAGGGCGATGACAAAATTCAATTCGCCACAGAGGTCACAGAGGACACAGAGAAAAAAGGCATTGCCCGGCGTTTGTTGTGACGAGGTGCGGCGCCAACGTCCCGGGGCCCCGGTCGAGGCCGCCACACGCCCTCTGTGATCTCTGTGCCCTTTGTGACGCCTGGAATTATTTTTATACGTCGAGGAAGTCGAGGATCCCCTCGGCCGCCTGGCGCCCTTCGAACACCGCGGTGACCACCAAGTCGGAGCCGCGCACCATGTCGCCGCCGGCAAACACCTGGGGGTTGCTGGTCTGGTACTTGATCTCGGCCTCGGCGGGGGCCTTCACCCGGCCACGCTCGTCGGTTTCGATGCCGAACTCGGCGAACCAGGGCTGCGGGTTGGGGCGGAAGCCGAAGGCGACGATGACATGGTCGCAGGCCACCACCTCTTCCGAGCCGGGGACCACCTCGGGACGCCGGCGGCCGCGCTCGTCGGGCTCGCCCAGCTGGGTGGTGACCAGCTTGATGCCCTCGACCCTGCCGTCGCCGATCACCTCCACCGGCTGGCGGTTCCAGAGGAACTGCACCCCCTCCTCCTTGGCGTTGGCCACCTCGCGCCTGGAGCCGGGCATGTTCGCCTCGTCGCGGCGGTAGGCGCAGGTGACTGCGGCCGCGCCCTGGCGGATCGAGGTGCGGTTGCAGTCCATGGCGGTGTCGCCGCCGCCCA
>CAZMMH010000055.1:0-10743 GCA_964567315.1 uncultured Gammaproteobacteria bacterium | reverse complement strand
GCGATCTCCAGCATCGAGCGCAGGAACTGGCTCTTGACCGGGTCCTTGTCGATGTTCTGGATGAAGTGGGGATCGGTCTTGACCTGATGGGGCCGCAACTCCGACCAAAGGCGCAGGTCGGCAGCCCCCTCGCCCAGATCGTCGATGGCGACGCGGAAGCCGTGGCTGCGGCAGTGCTCGACGGCCCGGATCAGCGCCTGCAGGTCATAACCTGCAGCGTGGTCGGCCTCGGCCAGTTCCAGCACGACCCGTTCGGGCGCCAGCGGCAAGCCCTGCAGCAGGCTACCGGCGCCGCGTTGCCTCAGGCTGTCCAGTACCAGCATATCGGGGCTGACATTGATGTGCAGCCGACCCGGCAGGCGCAGTTCGGCGAAGCGCTCGGCGGTAATCTGCCGGCCCAGCCGCTCCATCTCATAGCCGAGGCCGGCCTGGCGCGCCGCCCTGAGCAGGCGCACCGGGGCATGCAGGGGGCTGTCGGACGGCCCCCGAAGCAGCCCCTCGAAGCCGACGATGCGCCCGTTGTGCAGGTCGACCAGGGGCTGAAACAGGGGCGTCAGGCGACGGTGTTCGATGATTTCGCAGACGAATTCCGCGCGCTCGCGCGGCCCGGCAAGCCGGCCACCGTCCTGGATCGACAGTGCAACCTCCTGTGGCACGTGCGTTGGATCGGTGGCAACCATGGCGAAGACTCCGGGTCGCCCGGGGGCAACCGGCGGATATGGGGAGCGGCCTCCCCGAATTAAGACCCGCAGCGGACGTTACCGGCCGCCGATTACCACCCTGTGACGTTTTTGTGACGAGGTTTTCCTTATCACCCAATGAGCGTGGCTATTTATTAACTTAAATCAAAGTGATCCGCGTCATAGTTAAAGCCCTACGGAACAACGGGGAGGGAGGGAAAGTGTGGCGGGTTGCTCACATTGTGAACTTGGCCACGGCCTGGGCGACGTCGATCGGATCCAATTCTGCGCCCGGTGCCGGACCCGGCCGCCGAAAGGGATCTGCCTCGCCATCCGGCTGGGCCGCGACCGCTTTCACCCCTTCCTCACCTCCAGCCATGAGCTGATGACCCGCGCCCACCGGGCGGCCCCGCCGGCCAACTCGCTCGACAGCACCCTGTTCCGCTGGTGTTCCGAAAAGGCGCGCTTCACCCGTCTGCCGGCCCTCTGAATCCCCACCCATCGGACCGCGCTGCCCCGCCCACCACGACCGTTTCCCCACCACCGCCGAATGCCGTTTCCGCCCCCTGGCCAAAGGCGCGAGCGCCGCGCCGCGGGTCGGCGGCCGCCGACCGAGTGTGAAGACGTTCATATAAATCCGTACCGTCCGCCCGTAGGGTAAACTGAGACTAGAAGCATCGGCGGCATACAGCGGCCCCGGCGGCGCCGGCGGCCAAGAGACCGAACAAACCCATGAGCGCAGCCCCCAAACTGGTCGATATCAAACTGCTTCGGACCCTGGAACCCCTGGAGGCGTTGAGTGACGACAAACTCCGGGAGCTGGGGCAGAAGGCCCGCATCGAGAGCGTACCCGGCAACCGCCTGCTGCACCGCGGCGGCGACCAGTGCCTGCGCCACATCTACCTGCTCGACGGCGGGGTCACCCTCGGGGTCGAGGATGGCGCGAGTCAGACCATTCATGCGGGCAGCGAGCGCGCCGCCAAGCCGGTGATGAAACCCGCCCTCCAGGGCCTCACCCTGCGGACCGCGAGCAAGGTCACCATCCTGACTCTCGAGGCCTCCCTGGTGGACATGCTGGTGCAGTGGAGCAGCACCGCCGGCGGCTACGAGGTCGCAGAGTTCGAGTCGGAGTCCGACGAGGGCAGCGACTGGATCTCCCGTCTGCTCCAGGCCCAGGGATTGCTGACCCTGCCCCCCGCCCGCCTGCAGGCGCTGCTGACCGGCTTCGGGGAGGTCAAGGTCAAGGCCGGGGAAACCCTGGTCAATCAGGGTGATGAGCCCGATTTCTATTACATCATCCGCGACGGCCGCGCCCGGGTGGTCCGCAAGCCGGCGCCCGACGCCGTGGCCGTGGCCCTGGCCGAGCTGGGACCCGGAGACGGCTTCGGCGAAGAGGCCCTGATCACCGGCAGCGTGCGCAACGCCAGTGTGGTGATGATCGAAGACGGCACCGTAATGCGCCTCGGGCGCGCCGATTTCAATGCCCTGCTGATGCAGCCCATGGTCAACATGGTCGACCACGCCGAGGCCGAGGCAATGGTCGCCGACGGCGCAATGTTGATCGACGTACGCAGCCAGGAGGAATTCCAGGAGGGCGGCGGCGGCGTCAACATGCCGCTGCAGATCCTGCGCCTCAAGGCGCCGGCCTTCGACCGTCACCAGCGCTACCTGCTGTTCTGTGACAACGGCCAGCGCAGCACCGCGGCCGGCTTCCTGCTCAGCCGCATGGGCCTCGACGCCTATGTCCTGCGCGGCGGCATCGACGCCCTGCCCGCCGGGGCCGCCATCGGCAACCTGGCCAAGGAGGCCGCCGGCGCCGAGGTCATCGACTTCCAGACCAAGCAGCGGGCGGAGCCGGCCCAGTTGCACGACCGCCTCGCGGCCGAGGCCGAGCGGGTCGAGGCCGCCGAAGCCGCCCGGCTCCAGGCGGAGCGCGAGGTGGACCGCCTACGCGAAAGCGCCGAATCGGCGGAACAGGCCGCGCAGGCCGCCTCCGAACAGGCCCGCGCCGAAATCGAGGCACGGATGCAGGCCGAGATCTCCGGGGTAGAGGCGCGTCTGGAGGACGAGGCCCGGCGGGCCGAGGCAGCCGAACAGGCGCGCCAGCAGGCCGAAGCCGATATCGAGCGTCTGCAACGCGCGAACGAGGCGACCAAGCGTGCGGCCGAGGACGAGGCCGCGCGCTTGCGCAACGAAATCGAAGCGCGGATGCAGGCGGAAATCAGCGCCGCCCAGACGCGCATGAAGGACCAGGCGGCCAGCGAACTGGAACGGGAAATCGCCCGCGTCCGCGCCGAGGCGGAGGCCGCCCGCAGCGAGGCTGAAAGCGAAGCCGATCGCACCAAGGCCGAGGCCGAGGCCCGGACCCGAACGGAGATCGAGCAGGCCCGGCAGCATCTCGAGGAGGAGCAGCAGCGTACCGAGGCGGCCGAACAGGCCCGCCGGGACCTGGAGACCCAGATTCGCCAGCTGCAAGACGAGGCCGAGGGCGCCAAGCGCGTCGCCGCGGCGGAGGCGGAGCGGGTACGCGGAGAGGCCGCCGCCGAGATCGACGCGGCCCAGCAACGCCTGGCCGAGGAGTCGCGCCGGGCCGAAGAGGCGGAGGCGGCCCGCCGCCAGATCGAGGGGGAGATCAACCGCCTGCGCGAAGAGACCGCCAACACCCGCCAGCAGGCCGAACTGGAGGCCCGCAGGGCCCGGGAGGCCGAGGAGGCGCGGCGCAAGGCCGAGGACGAGTCGGTCCGCCTGCGGGCGGAGATGGAGCGCCGCCTGCAGAGCGAGGAAGAGGCGGAACGGGCACGCGAAGCCGCCGCCGAGGCCCAGACCCGGGAAGCGGAACGGGCCGCCCGGGAGGCCGAGGAGGCCCGCTCCGCCGCCGAGGCCGAGGTTGCCCGCCTGCGCGAGGCGGCCGAGCAGGTCCGGCGGGAGGCCGCCCACGAGAGTGACCGGGCCCGCGCCGAGATCGAAACGCGCATGCAGCAGGAGATCGCCACGGCCCAGGAGCGCCTGGCCGAAGAGGCCCGTCGCGCCCAGGAGCTGGACGCCGCGCGGACCCGTGCCGAGGAGGACATCGGCCGTCTGCAGCGCGAGGCCCAGGCGGCACGGGAAGCCGCCGAAAGCGAGGCGGAGCGCGCCCGCGACGAGATCGAGGCGCGGATGCGCGACGAGATCGCCGCGGCCCAGGCCCGCATGAAGGACCAGGCCACCGAGGAGATCGAACGCGAAGTGGCCCGGGTCAAGGCCGCCGCCGAAGAGGCCCGCAAGGCCGCCGAGACCGAGGCCGAACAGGCCAAGCGCGAGGCCCAGGCGCGCATCGAGCAGGAGCTCGGCTCGGCGGAACGGCGCCTGAGCGAACAGGCGCGCCGGGTCGAGGCCGCCGAGCAGGCGCGGCAACAGCTGGAGGCGGACGTCGAACGGGTCCAACGGGAGGCCGAATCCGCCAAACAGGAGGCCGAACAACGGGCGGAGCAGGTCCGGGCGGAGGCCGCGGCGCGGCTCGAGGCGGAGATGGCCGATGCCGAACGGCGCCTGGCCGAGGAATCGGGACGGGCCGAGGCAGCCGAGCAGGCACGCCGGGAGATCGAGGCCGAGGTGGGCCGCCTGCGCGAGGAGACCGAGGCGACCCGCCAGCAGGCCGAACTGGAGGCGAAGCGGGCCGCCGAGGCCGAGGCGGCACGGGCGGAGGCCGAGGCCGAGGCGGCCCGCCTGCGGGAGGAGCAGCGCCTGGGCGAGGAGCAGGCGGAGAGCCTTGCCCGGCAGAGCGAACAGGCCCGCCAGGCGCTCGAGGCAGAGATCGCCCGCCTGCGCGAAGAGGCGGAAACGGCCAAACAGACTGCCGAGCAGGAGGCCGAGCGGGCTCGCGAGGCGGAACAGCAGGCCCACCGCATCGCCGACGAAAGCGAGGCCCGGCGCGCCGCCGAGGAGGCAGAGGAACGCAGCCGCCTGGCCGAGCTGGAGGCACGCCGCAGCGAGGAGCTGCTGGCCAGCCGGCGCGCCGCCGAGGCAGAGGCCTCACGGCTACGGGCGGAGATGGAGGCCCGCGCCCGGCAGCAGGAGGCCGCGGTGCAGGCCGCCCGCGAGGAGGAGACGGCGCGGACCCAGGCGCTGGAAAAGGCCCGCCTGGAATATGAAGAGGAGATCAGCCGGCTGCGGGCAGAGGCCGACCAGGCACGCCGCGAGGCCGAGGAGGAGGCACAGCGCGCGGCCCAGGCCCAGGCCCGGGCGGAGCAGTTGGCGGAAAGCGCCCAGCAGGCGGTCAGCGACGAAAGCGCCCGCCTCCAGGCAGAGGCGGAACAACGCGCCCGTGCCGAGGCGGCGCGCCTGGCCCAGGCCGAGGAGGGCCGGAGCCAGATGCGGCTCGAGGAAACCCGCCGCCACTACCAGCAGGAGATGGCCGATCTGCGTGCCGAGGCCGAGCAGGCCCGGCGCGAGGCGGAACAGGAGGCGTCACGCCTGCGCGCCGAGACCGAATCACGGCTGCAGTCGCAGCTCAACTCGCTGCGGGCGCGCCTGGCCAAGCAGGGTCAAGAGGCCGCCATTGCCGACGCGGCGATGCGCAAGGCGGAACGCCAGGTGAGCGCGGTGCGCGCCGACGTCCGGCGGGTGCATGTGGACGAACCGAGCGAACTCCCCAGCGCCGGTACGGTGGTCCACCGTGCGGAATTCGGCGGCGGCGCGAAGACCACGCCCGCCACCGGCGAGGCGCGGGTACTGGAACAGCGGATGCTGGCGGAACTGGCCGAGGCCGAGAAACGCCTCGGCGCCGAGATGGAGCGTAACGCCGCCGCGCGGCAACAGCGCGAAACGCTGGTCAAGCAGATCGGCCTGCTGCAGATTGAGGCGGAACTGGCGCGGCAGCAGGCGGAGGCCGACGCCCGGCTGCAGGCCGAAATCGACGCCGTACTGCGCGACGCGGAGCGGCGGCAGAAGAAGCCGCGCGGCGACTGATTGCGGTGCTCAAACGGCGTCCGGCCAGACGAAGTCGTCCCGGCGCACCACCCGCAGACAGGCGTCTGCCGCCGCCGCGTCATAGCACTCGCCACGGTGTGACTCCAGCTCGTCCAGGGCCGCTTCGATGGCGAGCGCCGGGCGGTAGGGACGGTGCGAGGCCATTGCCTCGACCACGTCGGCCACGGCGAGAATGCGTGCCTCCAGCAGGATCTCCTCGCCCTTGAGCCCTTCCGGATAGCCGCTGCCGTCGATCCGCTCGTGGTGCTGCAGCACCATCTGCGCCAGCGGCCAGGAAAACTCAACGTCGCGGATAATCTCGTAACCCACCTGCGGGTGGGTCTGGATGATCTGGAACTCGGTCTCGGTCAGCCTGCCGGGACGGTTCAGGATCTCCGCCGGCACGTAGATCTTTCCGATGTCGTGAATCAGGGCGCCTAGGCGAAGGCCCTCGATCCGGGCCTCATCCAGACCCATCTCGCGGGCGACCAACACTGCCAGCGCTGCCACCCGCTGCTGGTGGCCGGCGGTATACGGGTCGCGCTTTTCGATGGTCACCGCGATCGCCTGAATGGTCTGCACCAACGCCCGCCGCAGCTTCTCCTCGACCCCGCGCCGCTCCTGTTCGGCGGCCTTGCGCGCCGAGATGTCGGAGATGCTGGAGCGGCTCTCGCGCACCTGTCCATGCGCATCCAGCACCGGCTCTACCGACAGGCTGACCCACAAGGGAGTTCCATCCTTGCGCAACATGCAGAGCTCGGCGTCGCTCACCGCCTCGCCGGCCTGGAAGCGGCCGAACACCTCGCGTCCCGGCTCGCTGCCGTCGGCACCCGCCTGATAGAGGCTGAAAACCGGTTGGCCGAGCAGCTCCTTGGCATCGTAGCCGAGCATGTTGCACAGGGTGTCGTTGCACTGCACGATGCGGCCATCGTCGGCGCTGACCGAGGCGTAGCCGGTGGGCGCACCTTCGTACAACGCGCGGTAGCGCTCGCGACTCTCGGCCAGCGCCCGTTCACTGGTGTCCCGTTCGGCCAGCAGCCGCTGCGCGCGGATGCCGAAGGCCAGATCGTTGGCCAGCTCGGTCAGCAGGGCGACCTCCTGCTCGTCGAACGCGTCGGCATCGCCGGTGTCGATGGTGAGGGCGCCCAGGGTCCTGCCGTCGTCGTTCAGGGGCAGGGAGATCTCGGCCTCGTAGCCCAGGGCGGCCAACTGTTCGTGCCAGGGGGCGAAGGCCGGGTCCTTGCTGAGGCCGCGTGCGACACAGGCCTCACGCCGCTGCACCGCGCAGGCCGCAGGCCGCCGGTCGGCCCCCTCCTCCTCCGCGGCGACCCGTTCCAGATAGGCCCCGCCGTCACCGGCGTAGCCCACCGGCCGGATCACCCCGGCGGGATCCGGATAGCCGACCCAGGCCAGGCGGTAGCCACCGGTTTCGATCAGCACGCGACAAATGTCGTTCAGCAGCTGTTTCTCGTCGACGGCGCGGACCAGGGTCTCGTTGCCGCGGCTGAGGGTGCGCAGGGCGCGGTTGAGTCGGGTCAGCTCCGCCTGGGCGTGGCGCACCGCGGTGACGTCCTGCACGCTGCCGATCAGGCGCCGCGGCTCCCCGGCCGGGTCCGTCTCCACCCGCCCCTTTTCGTGCACGATGCGCTCGCCGCCATCGTGGTGGAAGACGCGATAGTCCAGGCTGTAGCTGCTTTTCTGCGCCAGGGCGGCGGTCATCACCTCCTCCAGGCGATCGCGGTCATCGGGGTGAACCAGAGCGAGAAAGCGGGCGTAATCCACCGTGTCGGCCTGGCGTTCGAGGCCGAAGATCCGGTAGGTTTCGTCGGACCAGGCCAGGCCCTCGCCGGGGATCTGCCGCACCCAGTTGCCTAAATGGGCGATCTGTTCCGCGGTGGCCAGATTGCGTTCGCTGTCGCGCACCTCGAGCTCGGCCTCGCGCCGCCGGAGGGCACCGTTGATGATCGCGCCGGCGGCGCGCAGCATGCGCACGTCCTCATCCGCCCAGACCCGCACCCGCGTGCTGTCGGCGAAGCCGATGAAGCCATAGAGCCGGTCCCCGCGCATCAGGGGCACGTGCAGCAGCGAGCGTACCGGCCCGATCCCCAGGGACGCCACCTCCTCCGCCTGTGCCGCCTCCAGCGCGGTAACGTCCTCCACCTGCAGCGTCTCGCCGGCCCCCAAGGTCGGCCCCATCCAGGCCAGCTCAGCCACGCCCACGGCGGGTGTTCCAACCGGCCCGGGCCAGGCATGACCGCAGCGGAGCCGTCCCTCCCCGGCGGCGTCCAGGAACAGGTAGGCGCGATCGATCCCTACGAACTCGCCGATCTGGCCGAGGGCTCCGGCAACCTGGCGATCGAACTCTTCCCAGCCAACCGTCGCGAAGCGGCTGCTGACGCCACTGATGATGGACTCGAAGGCGAGCCTGTATTGCAACTGCGCCTCGGCGCTGCGTACCTGGGTGAGATCCATGACGCTGAGCACGTAACCCGCCGCCACCCCCGACTCATCGAGGGTGCTGGCGGTGATGAACACCGGCACATTGCCCCCCGTCCCGCCCAGCTCCGCCTCGCCGTGCCAACCGCCGTCCTCGCCCACCCGGGTCAACAGGCCGTCGAGGCGGGCGCGTGGCCCGCCGCCACCCAGCTCAGCCAGCTGCCGCCCCTGCAGCGCGTCACTGTCGACCCCCAACAGCCGGCTCAGGGCCGGATTCGCATACTGGATGCGGCCGTCGGGATCGACCACCATCACCCCTTCGCCGGCCTGCTCCAGGGCGCGGGTGAGCATGCGCATCTCCGCCGCCGCCCGTCGCTCTTCGGTCACGTCCTCGAGGATATGAATCGCGTTGTGGAAGGAGCCGTCGGCCCGCCGGATGCTGAACGAGCGGGAGAGCAGCACGCCGCCGCCGTCGAGCGTCACCTCCTCCGGCAGGGAGGTGACCTCCTCCGGAAACTGGCGACAGGCGCCGAGCGGTTCGGCCAGCTTCGGGAAGACCTCCCAGTAGGGACGTCCGCGCAACTGCTCCATGGAGAGCCCGGCCCGCTCGCAGTAGGCGGGATTGGCCTGGACGATGGTCATGGCCTCGTCGTGGATGAAGATCGGGTGCTGGATGGCGTCAAAGGCCTCGTTCCAATCTCGTCGCGCCAGCTCCAGGCGCTCGTTGGACTGCTCCAGTTCGCGTACCGTGTGCATCAATTCCCCGGTCTGCTCGGCCACCCGCACCTCCAGGTGATCGCGCGCCTCCCGCAGGGCGGAATCCTGGTGGCGGATCTTCCGGTTCAGCCCCGCCAGGTAGGTCGCCAGGCCGGCACTCGCCAGCAGCGCCAGCAGCGCCAGCAGCAGCCAGTGGCCGTAGATCCGCAGTACCTGCGCCGGCGTCACCTTGCCGAGGTCCGCATAGGGCCCGATACGCAGCTCACGCATCAGTTCGTGTACCGGCTGGTAATTGCGGGGCACCGTCCAGCCGGCCACCTGGCCGGCCCGCGCGGCCTCGCTGTCCGCCGGCATCTGCAGCAGGGCCGAGGCCACCAGGTGGCCGAGCGCCTCCGGCGTGCCGCGGAGGCGGGCGATGGGCCATTCGGGGTAGAGCCGGGTGCTGCAGCGCAGCGGAAAGCCGGCGTGCCGCTCCGGGTGGATGACCTTGATCCGGGAGAGGTCGAGCTTGCCCTCCTCGGCCATCCGCTCCAGGGTGTCGGTACGCACGGTGCCCGCAGCGACGGTCCCGTTGAGCACCGCGTAGACCACCGCATCGTGGGTCCCGGCAAAACTCAGGCGCAGGTCGCGCCGCGGGTCGAGGCCGTGCTCGGCCATGGCCCGCCAGGCCATCATGTAGCCACCGAAGGAGTTGGCATCCACCGCGGCGAAACGGCGTCCGCGCAGATCGGCGATATCGTTGATGTCGCCGCGGTCGGCGCGCGTGAAGATCACCCCGCCGAAGCGGGTGGCCGAACCGCCTGGAATGATGTTGCGCAGGGTGGCGATTCGGCTGGCGCCAAAGCGGCTCTCCAGCATGACGTAGAGGGCCGAATTGACCAGCATGAAATCGACCCGGTGAGCGGCCGTGGCCGGAAACACCTCGTCGAAGCCGAGAGGCACGATCTCGAAGTGGCGGCCCGGAATCATCTGATCGAGATAGGCCGCGGTGGGCGCCCAGCGGGCCAGGGTGGTCTCCTCGCCACGCTTGGCCAGGACACCGATACGCACCGGCGCCGGCGTCTCCGCAAGCGCGCCCGCCATGCACATCAGGCAGAGCAGGAGGCCGAGCAGGCGAGTCACTTTGCGGACGAGAATCGACATCAGCTGCTGCTCACGGTCGGGATTGTCCTGGCCTTGCAGGTTCGGTGATCCTCCCTGCCGGAACCTGTGCGCTGCGAACGCGGTCGGCCACGCTCGCCTGTCAACCAAGTATAGCCGGGCCACGCTGGCCCCCACGCCGCCGATGGGCGACAATCGTTCTGCGCCCGCCTCAGCCCGCAGGAGATGGCATGACCGAACTCGCCCAACCGCCCCGCCCCGATCTCGCCGAGCACTTTGCGGTGATTTATGCGCCACGCCGCCAGCGGGACCGCTATCCGGAGAACACCGTTGAGCTGGTCGATTCCGCCGCCGCCGCGCTGGCCGGCGCAGACCCGGAACGCAAGCGCTATCCGGCCCGGGTCAGCGGGCCGTTTCGCTCGTCAGAAGGGTTTCGGTTGTTCTATTTGCTGCAGTGGCTGGATTGAAGATCGCTTGATCAGTTGACCGGTCAAGCGGAAAAGCAGCAACCTCCACCCCGCCTGCACGTCCATACCGGTCAACCGATCCCGCCCTAGAACACCCGATTCAGTCCATCCAGCGCCGCCACCCGGTAGGCCTCGGCCATGGTGGGATAATTGAAGGTGGTGTCGACGAAATAGCGCAGGTTGTTGGCCCCGCCGGGCTGGACCATGATCGCCTGGCCGATGTGGACGATCTCGGAGGCCTGCTCGCCGAAGCAGTGGATGCCGAGGATCTCCAGGGTCTCGCGGTGGAAGAGGATCTTGAGCATGCCCACGGTGGAACCGGTGATGTGGCTGCGGGCCAGGTTCTCGAAGATCGCCCGCCCCACTTCGTACGGGACCTTTTCGTTGGTCAGCTC
>CAZMMH010000054.1:10468-10793 GCA_964567315.1 uncultured Gammaproteobacteria bacterium | reverse complement strand
GGCGCATCTGCGGCGGGTAGGGGGTGCCGCCGACGATGCTGCCGCTCTTCAGGCGGACGAAGCGGCCGAGGGCCGCGATGTTGTCGGCCACCTGGCCGGCCAGTTCGCGGGTCGGGGTGAGCACCAGCACCCGCGGGCCGCGGCCGTTCACCACGGCGGGCTTGAGCAGGCACTGCAGCGCCGGCAGCACGAAGGCCGCGGTCTTGCCGGTGCCGGTCTGGGCCGAGGCCATCAGGTCGCGGCCGCTGAGTACGGCCGGGATTGCCTGGAGCTGAATCTCGGTGGGCTCGTTGAAGCCACAGGTTTGCACGGCGCGCAGCAGCGC
>CAZMMH010000054.1:0-10458 GCA_964567315.1 uncultured Gammaproteobacteria bacterium | reverse complement strand
CGATTCGAAAGACACAAAAGGATCCTATGTCCGCCGCCACAGGCGAACGCTTGCTATGGGTGATGCCTAAACAGGGACGGACTACGTGGCGGTAATCGACGCCGGGTTCCTGAATGGCGGCCGTCGCCGAATTCGGCGGCGGTGCCGGACGTCGCCAACCAGGAAAAGCGCCGCTTTCGCGGGAGAGGTCAGAAACGTGCGCGGGCCCCCTGGAGTGGGGGGAGCGCGAACTATACGCGGATGGCGCGCGCAAAGCCAGCGTTATCGCCATCGCCCGGACCGCGGAAATCTGCTACAACCCGCAGCCATGTCATTCCTGTTGCTCCATTGCCGCCCCGGCTTCGAGGGCGAGTGTGCCGCCGAGCTCCAGGCCCGCGCCGGGGAGCTTGGCGTCGCCGGTTACTGCAGGGCAGCGGCCGGCGCGGGCCATATCGAATTCCACGGCGTTGATGGCCACGAGCTGGAGGGTCTCTACCGGGGGCTGCCGTTCCGCCGCCTGGTGTTTGCCCGCCAGTGGTGGCTGGTCCTCGCCCGCTGCGACGCCCTGCCGCCGGGCGACCGGGTGGGCGCCCTGGTGGCGGCCGCGGCGGGGCTGCCGGCGGCCGCCGGCGAGCTGTGGCTGGAGACCCCGGACACCAACGAGGGCAAGCAGCTCTCGCCGTTGTGTCGCGGCATCCGCCGGCCGCTGGAGCAGGCGCTGCGCCAGGCGGGCCGGCTGCGCGCCGACGGCAGCCTGCGGTTGATGGTGCTGTTTGCCGCCACCGATACCGCGCTGGTGGGCTGGGCCCTGCCCGGCAACAGCGCGGCCGAGCCCATGGGCATTCCGCGCCTGCGCTTTCCGCGCGAGGCGCCGAGCCGCTCGACCCTCAAACTGGAGGAGGCGCTGCTCTATTTCCTCTCCGACGAGGAGCGCTCCCGCCTGCTGCGGCCCGGCATGACCGCGGTGGATCTGGGCGCGGCACCCGGCGGCTGGAGCTGGCAGCTGGCGCGGCGCGGCCTGCGCGTCACCGCGGTGGACAACGGGCCGATGGCCGACACGGTGATGGCCACCGGCATGGTCGAACACCTGCGTGCCGACGCCTTCGGCTACCGGCCGGGGAAGCCAGTGGAGTGGCTGGTTTGCGACGTGGTCGAGCAGCCGGCACGGATCGCCGGGCTGATCGCCGACTGGTTCGCCCGCGGCCTCTGCCGGCGGGCGATCTTCAATCTCAAGCTGCCGATGAAGAAGCGTTATCCCGAGTTGGAGCGCTGTTTCGCCGTGATCGACCGGCGCCTGCGCGAAGCCGGTGTCGCCTATGGTCTGGAGGCGCGCCAGCTATACCACGACCGGGAGGAGGTGACAGTGTGGTTGGCGGTTTTGTAAAAAGACCGGGTTTCGCGCAAAGGCGCCAGGCGCAAAGGAAAACCTTGACTTCATGGCACCACAGAGGGCACAGCGAGTGGCCCAGCCTTCTTCGGGCGGAGGTGCCAGGTACGATTGCCCCAGGGCAACAATCGCCGGGACCAACTCCCCTCCAAGGTTGGATTTCTTGCACCAGCGCCACGGCGGGCACGGATCACCTCTGTGATCTCCGTGTCCTCTGCGGCAAATTGAATTTGATCTTCTTGGCGCCTTGGCGCGAAACACGCCTTGTTGGCCTTTCATTTCTTTCCCCCAGGCGACGCAATTTCGGCCTCGGTCAGCTCCCGCCATTCCCCAGGTGCCAGGGCCGGGTCCAGTGTGATCCCGCCGATCGCCTCCCGGTGCAGGGCGGTGACGTGGTTGCCCACCGCGGCCAGCATGCGCTTCACCTGGTGGTACTTGCCCTCGCCGATGCTCAGCCGCAGCGCGCGCGGGGCCAGGCGTTCGACCTGTGCCGGCCGTGTGGGGCCCTTTTCGCCGTCCAGTTGCACCCCGCTTTGCAGCGCCGCCGCCGCCGCATCGTCGAGGGGCTCGGCCAGCTCCACGCGGTAGCGCTTGGGGCAGTGGTGGCGCGGCGCGGTGATCCGGTGGGACCAGTCGCCGTCGTCGCTGAGCAGGACCAGACCGGTGGTGTCCAGGTCCAGGCGGCCGGCGATGTGCAGCCCCTTGCGTTCGCGGCTTGGCAGCAGATCGAGCACCGTGCGGTGGCGCGCGTCGCGGGTCGCGCATACCACCCCGGCCGGCTTGTGCAGCATCAGGTAGCGCGGGCCGCGGGGCGCGGCAATCCGGCCGCGGAACTCCACCCGGTTGTCCGCGCCGAGGTGGAAGGCGGGGTCGCGTACCACGCTGCCGTCCACCGTGACGTGGCCGCCGCGGATGGCCCGTTGCGCCTGCGAGCGGGTCAGGGGCACCGCCTGGCCGAGGTGGCGGTCGAGGCGCATCGGCTCAGGCGCCGACCCCGGCCTGGTGGTGGCGCAGCAGGCGGGTCACCTCGTCGTGGGACTTGGGGTGGTGGAACAGGAATCCCTGGGCCAGTTCGCAGCCCAGGCCGCGCAGCATTTCCCGCTGGGCCTCCGTTTCCACTCCTTCGACCACGGCGTCCAGCTCGAGCTCGCGGCACATGCCGACGATGGCGCGCAGGATCGCGTGGCTGGCGCGGTCGCCGGCCAGGGCATGGACGAAGCGGCGGTCGATCTTCAGGGTGTTGATGGGCAGCTCGCGCAGGTAATTGAGGGAGGAGTAGCCGGTGCCGAAGTCGTCCAGGGCCAGGCGCGCGCCGGTCTCGCGCACCTGTTGCATGCGTCGCGCGGTGCCCGCCAGGTCACCGAGAAAGACCTGTTCGGTGATCTCCAGTTCCACCAGGCCGGCGTCGCAGCCGGGGGCCAGCAGCCGGTCGCAGACGCTGCGGCAGAAATCCTGGTCGGTGAACTGGCGCGGCGAGACGTTGATCGCCACCGGTACCGCCACGCCCTCGCGGCGCCACGCCTCCAGGTCGTCGAGCACCCGCTGGAACACCCGCGCCCCCAGCTCGATGATCTGCCCGGTCTCCTCGGCCACCGGGATGAACTCGTCCGGTGGGATCAGTCCCGATTCGGGATGCTGCCAGCGGACCAGGGCCTCGAGGCCGATGATCAGGCCGTCGCTCAGACGCACCTTGGGCTGGTAATAGACCACGAATTCGTCCCGTTCCAGGGCCTTGCGAATACTGTATTCGAGGGAGACGAAGTGGCTGCTCTCATCCTCGAAGTGACTGTTGTAGACGCTGACACGGCGGTGGTGCGCGGCGCGGCCGCGGTACATGGCGAGGTCGGCGTGGCGCAGCAGCAGGTCCGGGTCCCGGCCGTGCAGCGGGTAGAAGGCGACGCCCATGCTGCCGGAGACGAACAGTTCGGCGCCTTCCATGACCAGCGGCTCTTCGATTGCCCGCAGGACCCGTTCGGCGATGCGCTCCACCGCGGTCGCGTCGCTCTCGTTGGGGAGCAGGATGACGAATTCGTCGCCGCCGACCCGCGCCACGACCGCCTCAAGGGGGATGGTGGCGCAAAGGCGCCCGCCGATCTGTTGCAGCAGGCGATCGCCGAAGGCGTGGCCGAAGCTGTCGTTGATGTTCTTGAACCGCCGCAGGTCGAGGAACAGCAGGGCGAAGCGGTCGCGTTGCGGATCGGAGCGTGCGATCAACGCCTCCATCTCACGGTAGAGCAGACGCCGGTTGCCCAGCTCGGTCAGCGGGTCGTAGTCGGCCATGTGGGCGATGCGGGCCTCGGCCTGTTTGCGCGCGGTGATGTCCAGGTTGGTGGAGCGCACGCCGATCTGGCGGCCGGCGGCGTCGTGTACCGCCAGGCAGACATGGTTGAACCAGACCAGGCGCCCGTCGCGCGCCACCAGGCGCAGGTCGAGGCTCTCGGGAGCGCCGCCCGCGTTGACGTGCTGCACGTGTTCGCGCCAAAGCCTGAGGTCGTCGGCGTGGATCAGCCGTTCGAGCAGGCCGGGGTCCGCGTAGAAGGCGTCGGCAGCGTAGCCGGTGAGCGCCTGGCAGGCCGGCGACACGTAGAGGTAACGGCCGCTCACCTCGCGCAGGTAGGTGAACTCCTGGGCCAGTTCGGCAATGGCACGGAAGTGCTCACCGGCGACCCGCAGGCGCCCGCGCAGGGCGCTCAGGTGACCGAGCAGCAGGCCGAACACGCTGGCCACCGCCAGCGGCGCGAGGTAGTAGTGGGGGGTGAGGCCGCCGTAGACGTAGACGCCCTGCAGGGTGGCGACGGAGAGCAGCAGGGCGGTGGTACCGAACCAGTACAACAGGTAGTGGCGCCAACTTGCGGGGTGGCCGTGCAGACGAGACTTCATCCCTTCCTCGCGCTGTCCAGCGCAACACATCGCTGGTGTCGGTGTTATTCAACAGCCCAGGTTCGGGAAGTGCAAGCCCCGGCAGCGGTTCAGACCGGGGCTTCTTCCAACAGGCGGATCACTGCGCGGGCCGCGCTGGCGCTGGATTGCGGGTTCTGGCCGGTGACCATACGGCCGTCCACCACCACGTTGTCGGCCCACTGTCCCGCCGGCACGAACTGCGCCCCCAGTTCGCGCAGGCGGGTCTCGAGCAGGAACGGCATCAGGCTGTCGAGATTTACCGCCCGCTCCTCGTCGTTGGTGAAGGCGGTGACCCGGCGGCCCTTGACCAGCGCGGTGCCGTCCCGCAGCAGGGCGCCCACCAGGCAGGCGGGACCATGGCAGACCGAGGCCAGCACCTTGTCGGCCTGGGCGAACTCGCTGACCAGACGGCGCACCTGCGGGTCATCGGGCAGGTCGAACATGGTGCCGTGGCCGCCGGGAAAGAAGATCGCGTCGAAGGCCTCGGCGCTCACCTTCGGCGACAGGGGCAGGGTGTTTTCCAGCGCCGCCATGGCCTCCGGGTCCTGCGTGGCGCCGGCGTCGTCGGCCAGGCTGGCCGGGTCGATCGGGGTGCCGCCGCCGCGGGGGCTGGCCACCGTGACCTGGAAGCCCGCCTCGCGGAACAGCCGGTAGGGGGCGGCGAACTCCTCGAACCAGAGCCCCGTGGGGTGGCCGGCGTCGATGCGGTCGTGGCTGGTGACCACTACCAGGATCCGTTTGGGTGTGTGCATATCACCCTCCGTTGTGGTTGCCGTGGGCCACAGTATGGACCCGGCTCCGCGCTCCTGCAGGGAGGCCGGCCGCCTCGGCCCGGCGCCTTGAAACATCGCCCCTGAAGCCCTACCGTGTGCGGCGAGCCGTTTCAGCGGAGGTGTTTCCCCATGTGCATGGCAATCGGTCCCGCCCTGCCCGCCGAGCGCGGCCCGCTCGGGCGCGCCTGGTGGAGTGTCGCCGCCTCGCCGCGGCGCCTGCTCCCGGCCGCCGCGCTGCTGCAGGCGGTGCTCCTGGCGTCCCTCGGCCACCTCGCCGTGGCGGCGCTGGCCGGGCTCGCCATGCTCGCGCTCAGCGGGCTGCTGCTGGGCTGGCTGCCGCGCTGCAGCGGGCGCTCGCCGGTGCAGTATCCCGTCTACGCGGGGGTCCTGCTGTTGGGCAGTCTCGGCCTTTGGCTGCCCCTCGTCGGCGTCTCCGGCGGCGGTCTGCTCCTGCTGCCGGCCTGGGGCATTGCTGCTGCCAGTCTGGGCGGCCATGCGGGCTGGAGCGTCGCCCGCCGGCGGCTGTGGGCGCGGCTCGCACTGGCGCTGCATTATCTGATGGGGGCACTGCTGGTCGCCGCCCTGTGGACGGCCTGAGACGGCCGCGGCCGGCCAAGGGGGGCGAAATGAAATTCAACTTGCTGCCGATCGGTGCCCGCTTCGAATACGAGGGCGAGGTGTGGGTGAAGGCAGGGCCGCTCAGCGCCGACCGCGCATCTGGCGGCGGCCGGCGCATGATCCCCCGTTCCGCCATCCTCAAGCCCCTCGACGGCGTGGCCGTCGCGGAACCTGCGGTGCCGGCAGCCGCGGTCGAGCCGGCCGTGGCGCTTGCCGCCGTCGATGCCGTGGCGGAACGTTGTGCCGGCCTGCTGGAGCGGCTGGCGCCGCAACTGGAGCCGGCCGCGCTGGCGGCTGCACGGGAGGAGCTCGCCGCGGCCCGCCAGGAGGCCGCGGCCCGGCTGTTGGCCGGCGGCGGCCAGGCGTAGAACACTCCACCGCGTCCCGCACCGGAGCCCGCCCATGGATGCCGCCAACCTGCTCGGTCTCGCCGCCGGCTGCCTCACCACCGTCGCCTTCGTGCCCCAAGTGCTCAAGACCTGGCGCAGCAAGTCGGGCAACGACATCTCGCTGGGCATGTTTCTGCTGTTTTCCAGCGGGGTGCTGCTGTGGCTGATCTATGGCCTCTACATTCACGCCCTGCCGGTGATCCTGGCCAACGGCGTGACCCTGCTGCTGTCCCTGGCGATCCTGGTGATGAAGCTGCGTTACGCCCGCGCGTCGTCCCCTTCCACCAGGGCGTGAGCCCAGTCCAGCACCCTGCGCACCCGCGGCCCGAGCAGGTGCCGGGCCGCGGCGTAGGAGAGCCAGCGGAATTCGTCGTGCTCCGGGCGCCCCAACTCCTCGCTGATCGGCAGGCAGGCCTCCGCGGCCGGGGACTCGGCCAGGTAGTAGCGGGCCACCTTGCGCTTCGGTCCGTAGGGTGCGGTCTCGCGGAAGGTCTCGCCCCAGTGGAAGACCAGGTCGTCGAGGCCGCTCTCTTCCTTTACCTCGCGAATCGCCGCCGTCAGCGGCGTCTCCTCGGCCTCCAGCGCGCCCTTGGGGAAGTCCCAGTAGCCGTAGGCGCGCAGCAGCAGATAATGCGGCCCGCCCGGCAGGCGCCGCACCACCACCACGCCGGCGGAGAGCGTGCCGGGGAGCATCAGCGGGGCCTCTGACGCGGGTCGTGGTGGGAGGGCGGTGCCGGTTGCATCGGGGGCCTTGGCGGTGGTGGCGCTCGCTGCAGGTATACCGCGACCGCCGCCCATGGTCGAGCGTTGCCGACGTCGGCGGTCGCCCGCACTGTCACGAGTCCGACATATTCACACAAAAAACGCGGTTTTGTCGCAACGCAACCATGGGTTTTCCCTGGATTTTTCCCGGGCCGGCCCTGTTTCCCCGATTGGCCCGACGGTTGCTACGGGAATTTACGGCTCCCGCGGTGGGAGGTGAGGGGGACGGATGGACGACGCAATTGATACCCGGCAGTTGGTGGGGCTGATGCCCCTGGTCCGCGGTTACCACGAGACCCTGCAGAGTCTCGGCGAGTGGTGGCAGAAGGTCACCCTGATCGGCAAGATCAACAGCCTCGAGATCGCGGCGACGCTGCTCGAGGACATGGAGGAGACCAAGAGCCGCTTCGAGACCCTGCAGGGTCGATTGATCGAAAACCTGGTGCAGGAAAACCTGCGCAAACTCGAACTCGAACTCGGCGCGCGCGCCCAAGTCGCCATCGACATCCTCATCCGCAACCTGTTCGAGCGCACCGCCGACGTCGGTTTCCTCGCCACCGACGACGACCTGCGCGACTTCCTGCGCGAGCCCGAGGCGGACGCCGAGCGCCGCCGGGCCATCGTCGAACGGCTGCACGAGTACACGTTGAAGTACAGCGTCTACGACGAAATCGTGGTGCTCGATCCGTCCGGCCGGGTGCGTGTGCACCTGGACGAGGCCAACAACCCGATCACCCACTCACAGGATCGGCTGATCCGCGAGACCCTGGAGAGCGCCGCGCCGTACCTGGAGACCTTCCGCCACACCGACCTGCAGCCGGGCCGCCGCCGCTCGCTGATCTACTCGGCGCCGATCACCGAGTCCAACGACCGCCAGTCGCCGGTGCTCGGGGTGCTCTGTCTCTGTTTCCGTTTCGACAACGAAATGCAGGGTATCTTCGCCAACCTGGCCAAGGGCGCCGAACTGATTGCGATCCTCGACGAGAGCGGCCGGGTGATCGCCAGCAGCAACGAGCAGGCCCTGGCCTTCGGCGGCGAGGTTGCCCGCGTCAGCGGCGACGGGGTGCGGGTGGTGAGCCACGCGCAGCAGGACTATATGGCCAAGACCGCGGCCACCCACGGCTACCAGGACTTCTACGGGCTTTCCTGGCAGGGCCACGTGATGATGCCGGTGAAGCACGCCTTCGGCGGCCGCAACGACGGCGGGGAGCAGCTCGCCGAGCGCGCGCGGCTGAGCCATTCGGCGCTCTTTTCCGACGAACTGCGCTCCATCAGCCGCACCGCCGCGGCGGTCACCGACGACCTGATCCTGGTGGTGCTGAACGGCCAGATTATCTCGGCCAAGCGCGACGCGCGCGAGTTCATGCCGGTGCTGGACGAGATCCGCAACATCGGCAGGCAGACCAAGGGGGTGTTCGACGAGTCGATCGCCAATCTCTACGGAACCGTGGTCGCCTCCCTGATGAGCGACGTGCAGTTCCAGGCCTCGCTCGCCGTCGACATCATGGACCGCAACCTCTACGAGCGGGCCAACGACGTGCGCTGGTGGGCCCTGACCACCCGCTTCCGTGAACTGCTGGCCGCGCCGGTCAGGCCCGAGGCGCGGGAGACCCTCAGCGCCATCCTCGCCTACATCAACGGTCTCTACACGGTCTACACCAATCTGTTCCTGTTCAGCACCCAGGGGGAGATTCTCGCCGTGTCCAATCCGGCGGAGGCGGGCCGGGTCGGCGAGCGCCTGCCTCTGGACGGGGTCTACAAGGCGGCCCTCGGGGTGCGCGAATCGCAGAAATACGTGGTCTCGCCGTTCGTCGCCAGTGAGCTCTACGGCGGGCGTCACACCTACGTCTACGCCACCTCGGTGCGGGCGCTGGAGGACGAGGAGCGGGTGCTGGGCGGGATCGGCATCGTGTTCGACTCGGAGCCGCAGTTCGCCGCCATGCTGGAGGATGCCCTGCCGCGGGACAATGCCGGGGCCGTCATCCCGGGCGCCTTCGGCGTGTTTGCCGATTGCGCGCGGCGGGTGATCGCGGCCACCGATCCGGCACTGCCGGCGGGCAGCGAACTGACACTGGACGACGCCTTCTTCGAACTCGCCAACGGCGAGCGGATGTCGGCCCTGGTGACCTTCCGCGAGGCCCATTACGCGGTGGGTGCCGCCATGTCCCAGGGCTACCGCGAATACAAGACCAGCGGCGACTACGAGAACGACGTCGTGGGCCTGATTTTCGTCCCGGTGTGAGGCGTGCCGGCGGGGCCTGCCGGTCGTCGGCAGGCCGCGCCGGGACCTAGGAAAAACGCTGATGAAAAGCCCCTTGTACGCATCTGGTGGCGGGCGCCGAAATCACGTAGACTTTCGTGCAGCTGCAGATTGTGCATCCGGTTGTCCTGGTCGTACCGCTTGGTTTACCTCGGAACATCCCGTCTCATGACCTGACAGCGAATCCAAACGTTTGGCTTTATTGAAGGTAAGAAAAAATGGCTACAGGCACTGTGAAATGGTTTAACGAGGCCAAGGGCTTCGGCTTCATCGCTCAGGACGACGGTGGTGCGGATGTGTTCGTGCATTTCAGCGCGATCCAGGGTTCTGGTTTCAAGACCCTCGCCGAGGGCCAGCGGGTGACCTTCGAAGTCCAGCAGGGACCGAAGGGACCTCAGGCCGCCAACGTCCTTCCCCAGTAATTCAGGGCTCGGCACAGCGAACTGAAAGCCCCGCTTCGGCGGGGCTTTCTTTTTGCTGACGGAGGCCGGCGCGGCACCGTCGGCGGCCGTTGGTTCGGCGGCACGTCAACAGTATGATAAGGGCAACCAAGAATAACGCCGGGAGGCCCCGCGATGTCCGAGAAGAAATTCCGCCTGGTCACACGCAGTGATTTCGACGGATTGGTCTGCGCAGTATTGCTCCGGCAGCTCGATCTGATCGACGAGATCAAGTTCGTCCATCCCAAGGACATGCAGGACGGCAAGGTCGAGATCAGCGACAACGACATCACCACCAACCTGCCCTACGTGTCCGGGGTCCATCTGGCTTTCGACCACCATCTCTCCGAGAGCCTGCGCAACAGCCCCCACGCCAATCACGTGATCGATCCCGAGGCCCCCTCGGCGGCCCGCGTGGTCTGGCGCCATTACGGCGGCCACGAGGTCTTTCCCGCGGCCTGGGACGAAATGATGGCGGCGGTGGACAAGGCCGACTCGGCCCAGTTCACCCGCGAGGAGGTGCTCGAGCCCAAGGGCTGGGTGCTGCTCAACTTCCTGATGGATGCGCGCACCGGCCTGGGCCGCTTCCGCGAGTTCCGCATCTCCAACTACGCCCTGATGATGGATCTGATCGAGTACTGCAAGAATCACTCGATCGACCAGATCCTGGCCCTGCCCGACGTGCGCGAGCGGGTCGAGCTCTACTTCGAGCAGGAACCCAAGTTCAAGGCCCAGCTGCAGAGCTGCGCGCGGTTGCACAAGAACCTGGTGGTCCTCGACCTGCGCAAGGAGGAGACCATCTGGGCCGGCAACCGTTTCGTCATTTACGCCCTCTATCCCGACTGCAACATCTCCATTCACGTGCTCTGGGGCCTCAGGCAGCAGAACACCGTGTTCGCCGTCGGCAAGTCGATCTTCGACCGCGGCTCCAAGACCAACATCGGCGAGC
>CAZMMH010000053.1:0-10801 GCA_964567315.1 uncultured Gammaproteobacteria bacterium | reverse complement strand
AGCTCGCCTTCGTCGAACAGCTTGTTGATCATCTTGGCCACCTTGCGGGTGTTGCCGGTGTCCGTGTCGTAGAACAGGGCGATCTTGGCCATGGGGCTCTCCGTGGTCGGCTGAAAGGTTCGGTCACCCCTTCGGCGCGCCCCGGCTCGCGTCCCGCGCCTTGTCGCAAATCCTGCAACGCGGTGCCCGGATTGTCTCAATGGGCACCAGATTTTCAGGTGCGGCGGCGAATTCGGCGGCCGTAGAAGGTGACGCTTCTTCTCGGGCAATCCTTGTGCCAGACCGCATTTCCCTGCCGTCACGGAGGCCCCCGGCCCCGCGTCCCAGGGGGGTGGAACGAATCGTGCTGTAGTTGAAGCAACGGCGCCTGCGGGCCGCCGATTCTCAGGTGCGGTTGTGTGGAGAGAGCAGTGATGAGCGAAATAGCGGAAGTGGATAGCGTGGCGGACGTCGCGGCGGACCCGGCCCTGCTCATGGTGGCCTTCGCCACCTCGGACGGCGAGTGTGTCAACCAGCACTTCGGCTCATCCCAGGGCTTTCACGTCTTCGGCGTCAGCGGCAGCGAGGCGACCCTGTTGGCGACCAAGGTCTTTGCCAAGGAGAAGAAGGACGGCAACGAGGACAAGCTCAAGCCGAAGCTGGCCTGGCTCCACGGCTGCGACCTGGTCTACTGCGGTTCGGTGGGCGGTTCGGCGACCAAGCAGCTGATCTCCCTCGGTGCCCATCCCATCGAGGTCAAGGGTGGGCCGGAGATCGAGGAGTTGATCGAGGAGCTGCAGCAGGAACTGAACGGCACCCTGTCGCCCATGCTCGAGCGGGTCATCAAGCAGAAGGCCGGCAAGGACGAGAACCGCTTCGAAGCGATGGACGAAGAGGGTTGGGACGGGTAGGGCACTGCAATCGCGGAGGCAGTCGGTCCGCGACGCGGGCCGCGGAAGGACAGAGGTATGGCGGGCGACGTGATACGGGTCGCGGTGGCGACCAAGGAGGGGCTGGCGGTGAGCGAACACTTCGGTCACGCCAAGGCCTTCCACATCTATGAATTGAGTGCGGCCGACTGCCGTCTGCTGGAGCAGCGCGAGGTGAGCCACTACTGCCTGGGCGGCAGCTCGGACAAGAGCGCCATGGCGCAGATCCTCGACACCATCCAGGACTGCAGCGCGGTGTTCGTCGCGCGCATCGGCGACGGCCCCGCCGACAAGCTGGCCGCCCGCGGCATCACCGCCGTCGCGGACTACGCCTGGGAAGAGATCGAGCCGGCCCTGCGGGACTACGCGGGCAAGCGTTTCGGCGGCTGAATCACCCCAATGCCGCGCGGCGGCCTGTGACCTTTGCGACAGCGCCCGGCCGGGCGCTGGCGGCGCGTGCGCGCATCCGCTTGATTTACCTCATCGATTGTCTGCCCGTGGTGGCCGTCCCGATCATGGCCCGGTAATTGCTCGGTGCCTGCCGGCGCCTGGCGGGCCGTCCACGGGCGGCTGGACCGGGCTGTCCCTACCCATGACGTAAGAAAGAGAGCGAAACATGTCGATTCAACAGATTGCCGCATTCTCCGCCAAGGCCCGGGGCGACGCCGCCCTGGGCGAGCAGCTCAAGGCCTGTGAAAAGCTCAAGGAGCTGTTTGCCCTGGCCCGGGACAACGGGTTCGAGTTCGACGAGGACTCCCTCTATCCGCCCAACGAGCCCCAGTTCACCGAAGACCAGCTCTCGGTGCGCCTGGCCAAGGCGCTGCTGCGCGCCTGAGGCCGCCTGCGGCACCGGCCCCTGCGCGGCGTCGCGTCGGCGGGGGCCGTCCTATTCGAATGCGCCGCCGTCGACCAGGTAGGCGTTTGCCTGCAGCGCGAACTCGCGCCACTCGCCGGCGATGGCCCGAGCCACCTCGTTGACGTAGTCCGGGCTCGGTTTGTGCTCGTCGGGAAAGTTGGAAAGGGCGCAGGAGGTGCGGTGTTTCTGCACCGCGTACTGCAGGAATTCGTCCACCAGACCGTCGAAGGCGATCAGGGCCTCGCTGGTGAGGGGCGAGAGTCCCTTGTCCACCACCATGCCCTGGCGCGCGAAGGGCAGGGCGCGCAGCGCCGTCAACGCCTCGCTGTAGGTCTGGCGGACGGCCCCCACCGCATTGCGCAGAAACAGCTCCTGCCACTGCTGGCGGGCCAGGTCGCGGTTGATCTGCCGCTCGTAGCGCCGCGGCAGTTCGTGCCGCAGCCGGGCCACCTCCGTCGCGAAGCGTTCGAGGCTCTGCCGGTTTTCGTCGTTGTGCATTCGTGGTCTCCTGCTGTGCGGTTCAGAGGGTCAGGCTGCGGGCGAGCCGTGCCGCCGATTCCAGTGCCCCTTCGAGATAGCCGCCATGTTCCCGTGCCGTTTCGGTGCCGCCGAAGTGGAGCTTGTCGTTCCAGTGGTCCAGCTGCAGCCAGGGGTGGCCGTAGTCCGGGTGCTCGGAAAGCGGTACCGAATCCTCCGCCGTGGCGGTGAGATCGTCGTCGGCCCAGTCCTTGATCACGATCTCCTCGGGCCGTGCCGCGGCCGGGCCGAACAGGCGCACCAGTTGATCGAGCAGCAGCGCCTCCAGGTCCTCCCGGTAACGGCTGCGCAGCTCCGCCGGCAGGCCGAAGAAACCGGCGAGGGCGGCCACCCGGCCGTCGGGCGAACAGGCGTCGAAGATCTCCCGCAGGGCCGCGCCGGGATAGATGGCGAAGCCGTTGCCGGAGAGGCCGGCCATGCGCCAGAACGGCTCGGCGTAGCGCACCACGGCCTTGGCGTGGCCCGCCATCCAGGTAGGCGTGGCCCGCATCGCCTCGTCCAGGAGGGGATCCAGCGGCGGTGAGAAGGCGATGCTGTCGCGCAGCAGGCGCGGCGGCACGGTCAGCACCACCCGGCGGCAGGTGATATTCAGTGGACCGTCGGCTTTCAGCAGTTGCAGTTCCACGTGGTCGCCGCGGTCGACCACCTGTTGCAGCCGGTGTCCCAGTCCCAGCGCCGCCGGGGGAAGCTCCTCCAGCAGCAACTCCACCAGGCGCCAGCTGCCGCCCTCCAGGCGGTAGGCGCCGGCGTAGCCGCTCTGGTCGGTGAAACCGGTGGGCGGCGCCTCCCGCTCCGCCAGGTAGAGGTGGGTGCCGCGCTGCCACTGAGGGTAGGTGGCGAGGCCGGCACGTTGCAGGAGCGCCGCCAGCAGCGGCTGGGACTCCGGCCAGATCCAGCCCGGGCCGAGGTCGAGGCGGAAGGCGCCGGCTGCGGATGGGGTGTGGCCGAGGATGCGCCCACCGGGCCGTTCCCGCGCTTCGAACAGGCGGAAGTCGAGCCCCTGGGCCTGGAGGCGAGTCGCCAGGGAGAGGCCGGCGAGGCCGGCGCCGATGATGGCGACGTCGAGCACCGCTACCCCGGGCCGCCGAGGGTGTCGCGCTCCCACACCGGCAGTTCCAGACCTTCGTGGCCGTGGATCGGCAGCATCACCTTGCGCCGTACGATGGCCCAGGGGCCGTCGATCCGGCGCCCCACGCGAATGCTCCAGCCCCAGGTGAGCGGTGCGCAGGCCGGGGTCCAGATGACCGCGTCGTCGTCCCGGTCCAGCTCCCGCTGCAGGAAGTAGCTGGTGTACTGCTCGAGCACGGTGACGAACTCCACCGAGTGGCCGTCGACCCGATCCGGAATCTCCTGGCTCACCTCGACGCGGTACTGGTAGCGGCCTTCGGCGCCGGCCTCCTGGCGCGGGACCACCGTCTTGACCGGGAGATCGTCGTCGGCCCCCTCCAGGTATAGCGCCGGCTCCTCCGTGTCGTGGGTGTCCAGCAGTACGATCCGCTCGCCGTCGGCCAGACTGATGAAACGCTGGGCCTGTACCAGGTTCACCACGCCGAGAGTGGCGGCATGGGCGTCGCTGCGAAACGCCAGGGAGAAGCCCGGTGCCATGCGCAGCAGGCTGGCCCCGTCGCCCGCGATCAGCTCGGGGCCGTCGAGGGCATCGTCCGCGACGTGCAGGGAGTTGCCGCGCAGACGCTCGCCGTCGAGCGGCCGGTCGTCGCCGTCGAGCAGGCGTGCGCCGGCTGGGAGGGCCGCATCCGGGTCCCAAACGAAGACGTCGCCGGGTGCACCACCGGGTGTCGGCGGCAACAGTTCGGCCCGTTGCGGTGAAATGCGATAACCGCCGACAATGCCGTGGCCCGCGGTCGCCCCGGGTTCGCATTCGAGGCGGTAGCGGCGGCCGAGGTGGGCCGGTGGCAGGGCCGGCGTCTCGGCTTGAGGGGGGTCGTGGAATTCGAGGATCTCGATCGTGGGTCTCATCGTGGCGTCTGGCCTTTCCCGTCCGTGTGCCGCATCAGTCGGCTACAAATTCAAACAAGATCCGCGCCAGCCCCGGCGGCGTCGCTAACACCTTGTCCCGTAAAGTATTGCCCGGCGCGTGCAGGCTGTGCAGCTGTCGCATGCGCGACAAACCAATGGCCGTGGTGGCAAAGGGTCCCGGCGTGCCGACGGCTGCGTCGAATGTCGCCGTCGCGCCTGTCGCCAAACCCACAATTGGGTCCTTTCCACGCACGCATCCCCAATAAAATCAACGAATTTACTCTGGTACGTGGTTTGCATCCACCCTGTTCAGGCAATGGCTGCACCATGGCGGATACCGATGAAGCTTCAGATCGAACAGCCCTACGTCGATGCCCTGTTGGAGCAGTTTCCGGGCCTTTCCGGGCTGCGGGAACAGCTGCGCTACGGCAAGCGGGCCGAGGTGCCCTTTAGCCGGCTCTCCTCCGGCGAGCTCGCCTTCCTCGGCAACCTCTACGAGCGGGCCGGTCCGGAGATGCGCGGCCGCGCGGCCCAGATCGTCACCCTCAAGCGGGCCCTCGATCACCAGGGCGAACGCTTCACCGCCGATGACCTGGAGAAGGTGCTGCCGGCGGTCGCCGAATATCTGGTGGTGGAGGGCGTGCGCGGCTGGCTGTTCAGGAGCAGCGACAGCGCCAAGCCCATGCCCTACGTCATCACCCGCCTCGACTACACGCCGCCGGGCGAGGAGGAGGCGGGACGGATACTGCTGGAGCTGAAGGCCAATACCTGCGGCAAGATCGCGGTGGAGACCCTCACCATCCGCAATCGCGACATCGCCGGCAAGACGGTGGGCGAGATCCTGGCCCACAAGGGCTACCTGAAAGAGACGCCGGAGCTGCTCCAGGCCTATGACGCCTCGGAGGCGCGCTATTTCGAATGGCGCGGCGAATACGGCACGCAATTTTCCGCCAAGGGCGTGGGCTATTACACCGAGGACCCCACGGCGACCCACCGCAACACCGACTGGAACCGCAAGAAGGTGGTGGTGCTCTCCTCCAGCGGCAACGATGCGCGCCTGGTCAACGACGAGGATGTCCTCGGCGAACGGGCCCTGAGCTTCGAGGGCAGCGGCAACATTCTCCACGCCTATCTGCGCAAGGCGGGCAAGAGCGCCCGTTACGACTACAAGGTCGAGACCCGCATGGAGGCCTCGCGCGACGCCATTCCAGAGGGGATGTTCACCCAGCTGCCGGTGCACGGCTACGTGCTGATGTTTCACCTGGAGTTGCACCACCACCTGTGGGTGCACGTGGACGACATGCAGCCCTACGTCTACCAGCCGGAACTGAAGGACAAGCTGATCCTGCCCCAGGAGCAGACCGACCTGATCGATATCCTCACCGCCGAGATGGACGTGTTGATGGATGACATCGTGGCCGGCAAGTCGGGCGGCACCACGGTGCTCTGCGCCGGTCCCGCGGGCGTGGGCAAGACCCTCACCGCCGAGGTCTATTCCGAGATCATCCGCCGTCCGCTCTACCGGGTGCACTCGGGCCAGCTGGGCCTCAACGTGGCCGAGATGGAGAAGGCCCTCAAGGACACCCTGACCCGCGCCCAGCGCTGGGGCGCGGTGATGCTGATCGACGAGGCCGACGTCTACATCAAGCGCCGCGACGACGATATCGCCGCGAATGCGGTGGTCGGGGTGTTCCTGCGGGTGCTGGAGTACTTCAACGGTCTGCTGTTCCTCACCACCAACCGGGTGGACGACATCGACGAGGCGATCATCTCCCGCTGCATCGCCATGATCCGCTACCACCCGCCCCAGGCGGAGGACCGCCGGCGGATCTGGGGGGTGATGACCGCCCAGTTCGGCCTGGAGGTGGACGCCGCGCTGATCGACGGGCTGGTGGAACAGTTTCCCGGCGCCACCGGCCGCGACATCAAGGGACTGGCCAAGCTGGTGGCCAAGTTCTGCCAGCACAAACAGGTGCCGCCGGACATGGAGGTGTTCAAGCGCTGCTCCATTTTCCGCGGCCTGGACCAGCAGATTCCGAGCGACTGACAGGAGTTGAGACGATGGCCGACATCACCATCAACGGCATGACCATGGAATACGACGTGATCGCTTTCAAGATGGACAAACGGCTGAAGTCCATGGTGGAGGCGGCGCACCCGGAGGCATCGGAGCAGGCCAAGCTCGACGCCTACGTGCTGCTGCACAAGCAAGAGTTCGGCAAGGACTTCATGAGTTTCTGAAACGATGGGCATGCCGGCAGAGAAAGAACCGTTGCACCCCGCCGCCGAGTGGGTGCTGGAGACCGAGTTCGGCGCGGTCGAAGTGGACTGCACCACCACCGTGGCGCTGAAGATCCTCGACGGCAAGTGCAAGATGCTGCCGGGCGAAAAGGCGGCGGTGATGGTGATCTACGACATCCTCAAGGAGCGGCCGGGCGATGTCTTCGGCCCGGAGGTCCACGCGGCGATCGCCCGAGCCCGGGTGGCGCAGCCCGACCCCGAGGTGATGGCGGCCATTCACGCCATGCGCGTGGAGGCCGAGGCCCGCATCCCCAAGCCGGTGATGAAGGCATACAAGGCTGTTTTGCGCAAAGGGCTGTTCGGATGACCATGGCGATGATGAAGTTCTTCATGACCCCCGGCTCGTGCACCACCGGCATTCACATCCTGCTGGAAGAGCTGGACCTGCTGTTCGAGGTGCATCCGGTCAACCTGCTGGCCGGCCAGCACAGGAGCCCCGAGTTCAACGCGCTGAATCCCAAGTCCAGCATTCCGCTGCTGGTGGACGAGGAGGGGCGCGCGATCACCGAGTTCCAGGCCATCGCCTACTGGCTGGCGCGGCGCCACCCCAAGGCGGGCCTGCTGCCCGACAACCTGGACGACGAGGTGCGGGTGCTGGAGTCGATGGACTACGTGGTCGCCACCCTGCACATGCAGGGCTTCGCGCGCATCTTCACCACCGACAAGTTCACCCCCCGGGAGGCCGACTTCGAGGCGGTCAAGGAGCGCGGGCGCGAGATCGTGGCCGAGGCCTTCGGCGTGCTCGACGGCCAGCTGGCGGGGCGCGAGTACCTGGCGGAGCGCTTCTCCATCGCCGACGCGGCGCTCTTCTACACGGAGTTCTGGGCCGACCGCATTGGCCTGGAGTTGCCCGCGCATTGCGCCGCCCACTACCAGCGCATGCTGCAGCGCCCCGCCGTGCGGCGGGTGCTGATGGAAGAGGGGTACCGGGTCCAATAGGACGCGGGCCCGACACAACATGATCGATTTGGCCTGAAGCGAGGACGTCACATGAGCCTGTACATCGGTGTTACCACGGCAAGCAGCGAGTTGACGGAGAGCCCCATCAGCACCGCTATCACCACCCTGGCGGCGGTGGTCGCGCTGAAGAACCGCGACGGTCAGATCCCCGCGGGGCCCTCCCTCGACGTCACCTTCATGCTGCCGGGCAAACTGGAGAAGCCGTCCTTCACCGGCATGCGCATGGGCGGCTACACCCACGAGGACGGCACCCTCTATTTCGAGGCGGCGGTGCCCGAGGGCATCCTGCGCTCCAGCCAGGCGGGCCAGTACGTGGCCCTGGTGATGGAGGACGCGGTGGCCAACGCCGAGACCTTCTTCGAAGAGAACGCGGTGGACTTCGACGCCCGCAGCTGGCAGTCGCTGGTGGCGCAGATCACCGAAGTGGACGCAATCGCCAGGCTGGCTCACTGACCCGAACCCATCCGTACGCCAACTACAGGTAGCCCACCATGAGCAAGATCGGCATATTCTTCGGTACCGACTCGGGCACCACGCGCCTCATCGCCAAGAAGCTGGCGAAGCGGCTCGGCGACGACGTCGCCGCCAAGCCGCTCAACATAAACCGCGCGAGCATGGCGGACCTGATGCAGTACGACGCCCTGATCCTGGGCACGCCCACCTACGGTGAGGGCCAGGTGCCCGGGATTTCCACCGGGGTCAAGGACGGCAGCTGGGAGGAGTTCGCGCCCCAGTTGGCCGAGGCCGACTTCAGCGGCAAGCGGGTGGCCCTGTATGGGCTCGGCAACCAGGAGAAATATCCCGACCGCTTCGCCAGCGGCCTGGGCCAGCTCTACAGTATGGTTGTCGCTGCCGGCGCCACCATCGTCGGCGAGTGGAGCACCGAGGGCTACAGCTTCGAGGGTTCCAAGGCGGTAGTGGGCGACCGCTTCGTCGGCCTGGTGATCGACAACAACAGCCAGGGCCTGCTCACCGAGGAGCGCCTCGACCAGTGGCTGGCGCTGGTGATGCCGCAGTTGCAGCAGGCCGAGGCGGCCTGAGCCGGGCGCTAGGCCTCGCTCAGCTCGTCGATGATCGGGCAGGCGCCGCCGCCGTCGTCGGCGGCGCACTGCTTGACCAGTGCGCCGAGCACCCGGCGCATGGCCTCGAGGTCGGCGATCTTCCGCTCGATCTCGCCCAGCTTCTCCACCGCTAGGGCCCGGGTCTCGCTGCAGGCGCAGGCGCCATCGAAGCCCAGCAGGCGCTCGACGTCGGCGAGGCTGAAGCCCAGGGCCTGCGCCCGTTTGATGAAGCCCAGCCGTTTCACCAGCGCCGGCGGATAGCGCCGCTGGCCGCCGGGCGGCCTGGCCGGAAGCGGCAGCAGCCCGCGTCGCTGGTAGTAGCGGATCGTCTCTACGTTCACCCCCGCGGCCTCGGCCAGCCGGCCGATGGTCAATGTCGCCGGCATCACGTCCCCCTTGATTCCGTACCTTGGTACGGGTTTTAGAGTGGCCACTGCGTGATGGGTTCCCGGGAGGTGAACATGATCTGGACGAACGGAAGGGGTTCGCTGGTTGCGGGGGCGTTGGCCGCCGTCGGCGGCTCGGTCTGCTGCGTTGCACCGCTGGTACTGGTGAGCCTGGGCATCGGCGGCACCTGGGTGGCGAGCCTGACCGCGATGGAGCCCTACCGGCCGATCTTCATCGGCTTGACCCTGCTGTTCCTCGGGCTGGCCTTCCGCCGGCTCTACCTGGCGCGGCCGGCCTGCGTGCCGGGCAGCCCCTGCGCCGACCCGCGCACGCACCGGCGCCAGCGACTCACCTTCTGGCTGGTCGCCTCGTTGCTGCTTGGCCTGCTCGCCGTGCCCTCGCTGGCCCCGCTTTGCTACTGACAGGAGCATCCCAATGCGCAGACTGCTGCTTGCCGCGTTACTCGCCTTTCCCCTGGTCGCCCTGGCCGCGAGCCGGACCGTCACCCTGGACGTGCCGAACATGACCTGCGGGCTTTGCCCGATCACGGTGACGAAGGCCCTGCAGCAGGTGCCGGGGGTGAGCGCGGTCAAGGTCGATCTGGACAGCAAGACCGCCACCGTCGCCTACGATCCCGAGCAGGCCCCTGCCGCGGCCCTGACCCGGGCCACCGCCGACGCCGGCTACCCCTCCACCGTGCGCAGGTGATGCCGATGGCTGACGTCATTCTCGAATCGGTGATCACCTGCCCCCATTGCGGTTTCAGCAAGCGCGAAACCATGCCCACGGACGCCTGCCAGTTCTACTACGAGTGCAGCCACTGCAAGACCCTGCTGCGGCCCAAGCCGGGCGACTGCTGCGTGTTCTGCTCCTACGGCACGGTGAAGTGTCCGCCGATCCAGGAGGAGAGGGGCTGCTGCAGCTAGGCTGGACTTGCCGGCCGGATTTCCGGCTACGCTTGGGGTACGGCTTTTGCGCGACTGCCCCGATGGTGCCCGAATACACCAACAAGAACGCCCTGCTCAAGGCGCTCGGCTGCTCCGACAGCGGCCTGGCCAGCGCCGAGGCGTTGGCACGCCTGCGCCGCTACGGCCCCAACCAGATCGCCTTCCACCGCGGTCGCTCGCCGCTGCGCATGCTGGCCGAGGAGTTCACCGCGCTGTTCCCGCTGTTGCTGCTGGCGGCCGCGGTGCTCTCCTTCGTCGCCAATCGGCTCAGCCCGGGGCAGGGCTACGAGCTGATCGCCGCGGCCCTGCTGGTGGTGGTGGTGCTCAACGCCTCGGTCTCCTTCGTACAGAACTACAAGGTCGAGAAGCTGATGGTCTCGTTCCTCGACTACATCCCGAAGCAGGTGGTGCTGCTACGCGATGGCGAGAAGGTACTGCTGGACGCCAAGCAGGTGGTGCCCGGCGACCTGTTGTTCGTCCAGGAGGGGGACAAGCTGCCGGCCGATGGGGTGCTGGTGGGGGCCGACAACCTGCTGCTGGACGAGTCGATCCTGAGCGGCGAGTCGGAGCCGGTGGCGAAGGTAGCGCTGGAGGAGGAGATCCTGCCGGCGTGCCGGGTCAGCTCGGGTGCCACCGTGTTCAGCGGCCACGGCAGCGTGCTGGTCACCGACACCGGCGTCGCCACCCGCATCGGCGCCGTCTCCAAGCTGTCGCAGGGGGTCGAGCAGGACCTGACGCCGATGCAGAAGGAGCTGAAGGACTTCGTGCGCAAGATCACCTGGCTGGCGCTGGGCATCGGCGGGGTGTTCTTTCTCATCGGCTTCGCCATCGGCAACGCCTTCTGGACCAATCTGATCTTCGCCATCG
>CAZMMH010000052.1:0-10853 GCA_964567315.1 uncultured Gammaproteobacteria bacterium | reverse complement strand
CGAGCAGATAGGCCAGCAGGGTGCCGAGCAACAGCGAGCCCGTGGTCGACAGCAGCAGCTTGTGCAGGATGCCCAGGCGGGGCGTACGGATGGCGCGCGGCCGTTTGCCCTGCAGAAGCTTCGCGTAGAGCGCTTCCGCGCGCGCGACGTGCTCCCGCCTCGGCTTGCGCCGCACCGACTGGTATTCGACCGCCTTGCCCTCCTTGCGGATCGGCGTGACGTAGGCGTCGACCCAGTAGTGGTCGCCGTTCTTGCAGCGATTCTTGACGATGCCCATCCAGGAACGGCCGCCCTTGACGCTGCTCCAGAGATCCTCGAACGCCGCCGGTGGCATCTCCGGGTGACGAACCACGTTGTGGTTGTGGTGGGTCAGCTCGTCCGGCTCGAAGCCGCTGATCTCAAGGAAATCGTCGTTGAAATAGCGAATGGCGCCCTTCAGGTCGGTGGTGGAAAGAATGTTGGCGGCATCGCTGTAATCGCGTTCGACGCCGGTGACGGGAAGATTCATCTTCATGGCAGTGGCCTCGCAGGAACAGCATTGAGAACGGATCGCTCAAGAGATTCGGTTGAAGCGGAATCCCTTCCTCAATGACCTGACCCCGTTCCGGCGCGGTCAGCCGTAGCGCCCGTCGATTCGCGCCTGCAGCAGCATCGGCGCATAGATCCAGGTAAAGGCGCCGAAGGCGCCGATCCAGAGCAGCTGCGACAGGCCGATCCAGAAGAGGTGCAGCTCCGGCAGCAGCCCGGCCGGCAGCACCCGCACCAGGGCGCTCGCCAGCATGCCGGCAAAGATCCAGCTCAAGGCCGGCGGCGGCGCGAACACATTGCGTCCAGTATGGCCCAGGGCCACGCGCGCCATCATGCCCAGAGTCATCATGCCGATCCCGCCGGCGGCAAAGGCGTGCACCGCCGCCATGGGATTGAGCGGCAGGAACAACTGCAGACCGCGCAGGGCGAAGCCCAGGACGATCCACGCATAGCCGATATATAGCACCCAGAGCAGTGGCCGGCGCCAGATGCCCGGGTGGTGCCAGCGGCCCAGGCGCAGGGCATGCAGGGCGAACAGGCCCCAGGCGAGCAGGCCCGCCAGCCGCGGTTGCGGATAGAGCACCTCGACCCCAATGAAGGCCAGCATCAGCAGCAGGCTGCCCAGGTCCAGCCAGCGGCTGTTGCGCAGCGTCACTTTCTCTTCGACGCCGTTCTCGATGAAAAAGGGCAAAACCCGGCGGGCCATCAGCAGGATCAGCGAAACGATCAGATAGAGGCCGCCGTAGAGCCCCCAGCGAACACCCTCGGCGAAGTGGCCGAACAGTCCGAGATAGAACGCCCCATTTGCGCCGACCAGCAGCAGCACCTTACTCAACAGGGCGAGCTGACCCCACTGGCGCGCCTTTGCGATCGGGTGCAGCAGGGCCAGGGTCAGGCCGAGACCAAAGGCCATATCCAGCCCGGCCATGGCGAGCATGGCCGCATGGGTGCCGACGAAGGGCATCAGCCGGGCCGCCAGCCAGAGCAGGGCGAGCAGCAGCAGCGGGCCGCGGTGCAGGGTCTGCACGCCGGTCCAGTTGCGCACCGCGGTGAGCAGGAAGCCGGCGATCACCGCCGCGGCATAGCCGTAGATCATCTCGTGGGCGTGCCAGACCATGTCGGCCAGGCCGGTGGCCGGCGGCAGGGGACGGGCGAACTGATACAGCCAGAGCCAGGCCGCCATCAGGGCGACCGCGGCCACCCCGGCCAACAGGAAGAAGGGACGGAAACCGAGGTGGTGCAGGGCAAAGCGGTGGCCGCCCGCCTCCCCGATGGTCAGCACGCCCCCTCCTCAGCCGCGGCCGGGACCGCGGGAACCCGGTACCAGGCGTCGCCGTTGCGGTAGACCTCGTACTTGGCCCAGCGGGTGAACTGCTCCCGCTCCAGGGTGCCGCTGGCGCGCCGGTCCTTACCCGCCACCACGCGGTAGATAACCTGGTCGCGGCCGCCGCCGCGCACGTCCGATTCGTCGATCACCCGGCGCACGCTCCAGCCGTCGCCGTACTCGCCGTTGCTGTAGTAGCGGCCGACCTGGATCTGCTCCGGCCGCGACGCCGCCCGGGTATGGTCCCGGGCCAGGCTGTAGATGCGGCGCAGATCGTCCTCGCTGATGTCGACGTACATGTTCATGCGCTGCAGGGCGTAAGCAAAGTCCTCGTGCGACAACGCCGGCTCCTGTTCAGCGGGCGCGTCGTCGGCCCGGCCTCCGCGCCGGGGCAGGTACTGGCTGAGGGCGGCCGGATAGCGGCGCCAGGGGAAGGCGAAATTGAACAGCAGGCCCACGCTGAAGATCACCAGCACGTTCAACATCACCGGCGTGGCCACGTAGTGGAAACCCAGGGCATGCACCGCCGGCCCGCCGATCACCGCGCTCAGGGCGGTCGCCCCGCCCGGCGGATGAACGCACTGCAGATAGTACATGGCGAGGATGGCGAGACCGACGGCACAGGCAGCGGCGACCACCCGGTCGTGGATCAGGATCTGGCAACCGACGCCGATGAAGGCCGAGATCAGGTGTCCGCCAATGAGCGCCCACGGCTGCGACAGCTGGCCGTGGGGCACGGCGAACAGGAGCACGGCCGAGGCGCCCATGGAGGCGACGATCAGCGCCGCCCCCGGACCAGGCACGAAGTGCTGGGTCACCAGCAGGGTCAGCAGGATGCCGGTGAAGCCGCCGAGGCCGGCCACCAGCTTCTCCGCATGGCTGGTCTTGCCGCCGCCGAGGCCAAGCAGGGCCGCAAGGGGATGTGGGGTCGAGTCCATGCTGCGTTCCATTCGTTTCCGCTCAGGTGTCGGCCAGCAGGTGGGCCAGTTGCGGCTTGTGCCGCAGCAGGTCCTCCAGGGTGTAGCCGGCCAGATGGTCGATGAAGGCCTGCTGCGCCTCGCGCAGGGCGTGATTGAGCTCGCAGGCCGGCAGGATCGGGCAGGCGGGGGCGTGGCAGTCGATCAGCGGCACCTCCCCCTCCATGCCTTCCACCACGGCGCCGACGTTGATCTCCCGCGGCGGCCGGGCCAGGCGTACGCCGCCGCCCTTGCCGCGAAAGGTTGCCACCACCCCCTCCTCGGCAAGGCCGTTGATGACCTTGAGCAGGTGGTTGCGGGAGATCCCGTAGGCCTCGGCGATACGGTTGACGCTGACCACCTCGTCCGGGTGGACACCCAGGTAGAGCAACACGCGCAGGGCGTAATCGGTGTAGCGCTTGAGCTGCATGGCCGCAGTGGATCCGCTGTGAAAGTGGTATTTACGATACCACATTCAGAGGCAGCGGCAATCCGTCCCGGCGGGCGGCCTGGACCTTGCCCACGCCCCGGGGCCTCGCTGGCATTTGCCCCGAGCGGCGCTTATCCTGCCGACATGCCGGCCCCAATGGCGGCCCCGTCTTCCGCACGCAGGAACCGCCATGTCCACGGCTCTCGATCTCTGTGCCGGTTTGCCTGAACGACGCTTCGAAGCGGGCGCCACCCTGTTGCGCGAGGGCGGGACGGACAAGACCCTGCTGGTCCTGGTCGATGGCAGCGTGGAGATCCTGAAAGGGGATCTTCAGATCAACGTGGTATCCCAACCGGGCGCCTTTTTCGGCGAAATCGCGCTACTCCTCGACATCCCCCACATGGCCAGCGTCAGGGCACTCGAGCCGACCCGGATGTACGTGGTGGAAAACGGCGAGGCGTTTCTCGCCTCCAGCCCGGAGCTTGCGCTTTCCGTGGCGCGCCTGGTGGCCCGGCGCCTGCAGCAGGTCACCACCTATCTGGCGGATCTGAAACAGCAGTTCCAGGATCACGAGGGCCACCTGGGCATCGTCGACGAGGTCCTGGAAAGCCTGCTCAACGATCAGCCCGGCGAGCAGACGGTCGCGCCGGGCTCCGATCGCGAATACGAGCCCAACCGCTGAGCCGCGGCAGCTAGGCCAGTTCCCGCCGCAACAGGGGCCCGCTGAGGTCCACTGTCTCGGCACCGGCCAGGGAGAACCAGCTGGCCTCCCCCTTGTCGGTATCGATGATGATCTGTGTGGGCACGGGACCGATCTGGCGCCCCGGATTGAAGACCCAGGTGTCGCCGATACGGTCCACCCACGAACCGTCCCGCTTGAACGGCGCCTGGTGGATGTGTCCGCTGAACACCATGTCCGGCTGGTACTGCTTGATCCAGGCCGAGAGGCTGGCGTCGCCGAAATGCCGCTTGCCGGCCCAACTCACCGGCGAATCGTCCGGCGGCGCGTGGTAGATCCAAACCCAGCGCTCCGCCCGGTCACGGGCATCCCGCGCGAGTTGCTCGCCGATCTGCCTGCAAGCATCCGGCCCATCCCACCAGGGACACAGGCTGACGGTGGTGTCCCCGATCTCGACCCGGCCGGTATCGCAGGGCACGCCGAGCTGACGCACCCGGCGCATCCACCCGGCGACCTTCTCACCGGCGGCATTCAGGGAGTCGAGATCGTGGTTGCCGGAGCACACCAGCAGACGGACGCGCTCCTGGAGCATGCGCAGGTATTTCAGCACCACGACGATTTGCGCATTGATCGGCACCGCGGACGCGATGTCCAGATGGTCGCCGGCCATCACCACCACGTCGAATTGCCCCGCGACCGATTTCAACCAGTCGAGCTGCTTGAGGGTGTAGTGGAGGTCTGAAACCAGCAGATATCTCATGGCACGGGTGTCGGGGCGACCTTGGCACGGGTGCTCCCCTTTTACGCTCTACACCCTCTTTGCGCCAGCCCGGCCCGGGGACCTGGTCAACCGCCCTTACGGCTGAAGTTGCGGTAACCCTCGACCCGGATATTGTCCAGATCGACCGTCTCCTCTTCGTGCACCTCGACCTCGCCAAACAGGTCGTCGACCGGCGCCTGGCGCGGCTCGTAGCAGCGGCGATCGCGGCTCCTGCGTTCCGGGCCGTCCCAGGGCATGGCGCGCCAGTGGGAGTTGCGCCGCTCGTTGTGGGCCGACCGGGTTTCGAACAGCCGGACCTCGAGCGCGAAGCCGTCGAGCCTGCCGCCGTCCAGGGCCTTGATGGCCTTTTGCGCGGCCTTTTTCGAGCAGAGTTTGACCACCCCCCAATAGGCCGTTTCGCCCCCGGCGAGCGCCTTCTTGTACACGGTGGCGCCCTGCCACTGCTTGCGGAAGGTCGCGAACAGACGATACAGATCCGCCACCGAGGTGCCGGACTCCAGCCGCCCCACGTACAGCGTGGCGCTGTCCTCCTCGTGCGCCGAGTTTCCTCTGCCGAACAGACCCCGCAGTCCCATTCCGACCTCCTTCGCGCTCAGGCCCTGACCGCCCGCGTGCGCGGCAGTCGTCCGACACCCGCCCGCAAGCGGGCGTCACAGGCAACCGTAGATTAAGACAACGTCAAGAGCAATGGCGCGACCGCCTGGCGGGGCCCCGCCCGGGCGGCCGTGCTATCCTGCGCCCCTGCCAACGCTCAAGCCCACCCCGATGCCACCGACCCCATCGCCCGACGCGCCGACCGCCACCCCCAGCCTGCCTCCCATCGCCCGTCTGCCGATCAACCACTGCAACCTGCCGGCGGTGATTCTCGGCAGCCTGACGTTTCAGAAGCACCCGGCGCCGCTGCTGCTCGACGGGGTCGCCGAACTGCACGCGGAGCTGTTCCGCTTCCTCGACCCGCTCGAGACCTCGGAGGAACGCGCCCACGTCTTCACCGAATACCTCAAGGGCCACTTCTTTCTCGACACCCTGGAGGAAGCCGGCCTCGACCGCCGGCGGCACAAACGCGGCAAGGCCGACTACCTGCGCACCGTGCGCGGCTGGTCCTTCGACCCGGACGGCCGCGAGGCGGCGGTACTCAAGGGTTGGGTGGAGTCGCGCTTCGGCCTGCTGCCACGCTTTCACGGCGAACCGATCACCGACGCCGAGAGCGAGGCCTACCGCCGCTACATGGAGGCGCGCGCCAAGGGGCTCTACAACACCAACGCCCTGGAGGCGCAGCTCGACCTGCTGTTCGCCTTCTGTCAGTACGAGCTGGCGCGGCGTCATCCGCACGCCAGCCATCTTCCCCTGTACCGCGGGGTCAACCGCCTGGAGGAACACGAGGTGCTCGGCACCCCCTCCAAGCGCAGCCGCATCCTGCTGCTCAACAACCTCACCTCCTTCACCGCCAACCGTGAACGCGCCGGCGAATTCGGCGACTACATCCTTACCTGCGCGGTGCCCCTGACCAAGGTGTTCTTCTTCACCCACCTGCTGCCGGGACTGCTCAAGGGCGAGGAGGAGTACGCGGTGATCGGCGGGGTCTACGAGGTGACGGTGGCGACGCATTAGCGCGGCGCAAGGCAGAAGGCAGAAGGCAGAAGGCAGAAGGCAGAAGGCAGAAGGCAGAAGGCAGAAAAACGTAGACCGCCGCCGGCCGTTGCGCTGCAACGATGCCACTCAGCCGCGCACGGCGCGGTCGACGCGGATCTCCAGCTTCTTCACCCGGTGCCAGAGGCTGCGCTCGCTGATGCCGAGCAGGCGTGCCGCCTGTACCTGCACCCCGTTGCACTCCTTCAGCGCCGCCACGATCAGGCGCCGCTCCGCGGCGCCGAGCCAGCCGTCGAGGCCGCGTGCCGCGACCTCGGCCAGATCCTCCGAGCCATCGCCGCCAGCGCCCTCGCGGGCACAGACCTTGTCCGGCAGATCCCGCGTTTCGATCACCGAATCGCGCGTGGAGAGCAGCGAGCGTTCCACCGCATTGCGCAGTTCGCGCACGTTGCCGGGCCAATCGTAGGCGCACAGGGCGGCCATCGCCGCGTCGCTGAAGCGCTCCACCGGTTTGTCCATTTCGGCGCGAAAGGCCTGAAGAAAATTCTCCGCCAGCAGCGGAATGTCGTCGGCGCGCTCGCGCAGGGGCGGCACATTGATCTTGTAGACGTCGAGGCGGTAGAGCAGATCCTCGCGGAACTCGCCGCGGCGCACCATGGCGTCGAGATCGCGGTGGGTGGCGGCGATCACCCGCAGGTCCACCCGGCGCACCACGTCGCTGCCCACCGGGGAGAACTCGCGCTCCTGCAGCACCCGCAGCAGCTTCGCCTGCAGGGTCAGGTCGAGGTCGCCCACCTCGTCGAGGAACAGGCTGCCGCCGTTGGCCTGCTCCAGGCGGCCGAGGCGGTTCTGCACCGCGCCGGTGAAGGCGCCGCGCACGTAACCGAACAGCTCGCTCTCCATCAGATCATGGGGAATGGCCGAGCAGTTGATCGCCACCCACGGCCGCCCGGCGCGCGGTCCACCGTCGTGCAGGGCGCGCGCCACCGACTCCTTGCCGGTACCGCTCTCGCCGGTGATCAACACGTTGGTCTTGTAAGGCGCGACGCGGGCGATCTCGTCGCGCAGCACGTGCATCACCGGGCTGTCGCCCACCAGCCGCCGGTGGGGCGTGGCGCCGCGCACCGCCGCCTGCAGCTGGCGGTTCTCCTGCATCAGGTCGTGCAGGCGCAGGGCGCTCTGCACCGCGAACTGCAGCTCCTCCGGCTCGAAGGGCTTGGTCAGGTAGTCGGCGGCGCCCGCCTGGATGCACTCGATGGCCGAGCGGATCGAACCGTAGGCGGTGGCCACGATCACCGCCACGTCGGGGCGCTCGCGGCGACAGCGGGCAACGAACTCCTCGCCGCTCATGCCCGGCATCTTGAGGTCGGAGATCACCACGTCCAGGTCGGGATCGCGCAGCAGGCCCAGCGCCTCCTCCGCGCCCTCCGCGGCGAGCACCCGGTAGCCGGCGTCGTCCAGCGCCATCTCCATCACCATGCGCATGTTGCGCTCGTCGTCGACCACCAGCACGCTACGCTGCATCACGCTTCCTCCACGACGGCCAGGCGCATACTGAAACGGGCGCCGTGGCGGCTGTCCGGCACCAGGTCGAGGCGCGCGCCGCAGGCCTCGGCCAGGGTGTTGGCCAGGGTCAGGCCGAGGCCGCTGCCCTGCTCCTTGGTGGTGTAGAAGGGCTCGAACAGCCGGGGCAGCAACTCCACCGGGATTCCCGGACCGCTGTCCTCCAGGTAGAGCACCACCTCGCCTCCCTCCAGCGCCGAACCCACGTACAGCGTGCCGGCGCCCTCCATCGCCTCCAGGGCGTTGCGCAGCAGGTTGGTCCAGGCCTGCTGCAGCAGCTCGGCATCGCCGCGCACCCGACACCCGTCATGGGCGTAGTCGCGCTGCAGGGTGAAGCCGTCGCGACCCGCCAGCATCAGTTGCAGGGCCCGCTCCAGCGGCGCCGCGGGATCGAGCAGGCTGAACTGCGGCTTGCGGTGGCGGGCAAGCTGCTGGAAGTCGCGCAGAAACTGGTCGAGGCGCAGGCTCTCCTCGCGGATCATGCGGTGCAGCTCGCCGCGCTTGTCCGGGTTGTCGGTCTTCTCCAGCAGCTTGGAGGCGGTGTGGATGACGCCGATGGGATTGCGGATCTCGTGGGCCATGGCCAGGGAGAGCTCGCCCAGGGCGGCGATCTTGTCCCGCTGAAACTCGGTCCGCTGCTCGTCCCGGGCCGCACGCAGGGTCGCGGCCATGGCGTTGAAGGCCCGTGCCAGCTCCCCCAGCTCGTCCCGGGTCTCGACCGGCACGCTGGCGCGGAAATCCTGGGCCGCCACCTTCATCACGCCGTCGCGCAGATACTGCACCGGGCGCACCACCAGCCTTGAGAGCAGCAGCCCGGTGACCGTGGCCAGCACTCCGCCCAGCAGGGCCACCGCCAGCGCCACCGCCGCCTGATCGGTGAGAAAGCGGTCGCCGCCGTGGCGCGCCAGGCCGCTGAAGAGCACCGCCTCGACCCGCCCGCTGGCATCGATCACCGGGGCATAGAGGCCCCAGTAGCCGCCCTCCTCGGCACGGTCGCTGTAATACTGCTGGCGCTGGCGCAGCTGCGCGTAGGCCTCCGCCGGCAGGCGCAGGCGCAGGGGCCGCTCCTCCTCGGAGAAGGCCTTGGCGAAATCGCCCTGGCGGGGATAGAAGATGCGGGTCTTCATGCCGCTCATGCGGCCGAGACGGGCCAGCAGCTCCTTGTCGAACAGGGTGCCCAGCACCAGCCGGTAGTGGCGCGGATTCGACTTCGGATAGCGGACGATGGTCACCGCGGCCAGCAGGCTCTTGCCGCCCTGGGTCGCCTTGAGCACCGCCTCCGCCTGTCCCGGCTCCCACACCGCCTCCAGCTCCACCGCGGGCGAGGCGTAGATCCGCTTGCCGTCGGGGTCGAACACCTGCACCAGGCTGATGCCCAGCTCGCGCGCCAGGGGCTGCAGGCGCTGGGGAATCGGCGAACGCCCGGCGACGAACTGCGGACGGCCGCGGACGACCTGATCCAGCAGGTCGGCGAACAGGCGGCCGTTGTTGTTGACGGTGGCCAGCCAGTTGGCGTTGACCTGGCCCGCCTCGCGAACCCAACGCTCGATGGAGGCGTCCATGCGCCCGGAAATCCAGGAGGCCGAGACCGCGCCGGCCACCAGGGTGGGCACCAGAATGATGATCAGCACCACCAATACCACCTTGCGCTGCAGGCGGTTGAGGTGAAGCGCTGCCATGATCCTACAAAACACGTAGCCACCTTCAATATTTGAAGGTAAAGATCGTAGCAAATTTTGATTAGCCACGCGTCAATTGCGCTAAGCGCTTGATCGGCCAAACCTTAACGTTTATTTAACCGTTGGCCTACCTCTTGCAAACGTTTCGCCACACCGAAACACCCTCCAGGCAAGAGAGAGACCATGCAGTTTTCCCGACACGCGCGCATATCCCTGGCCGGTCTGGCCGCCTTGATCGCCGCCATGGCCACCGTTGTGGCATTGACCCCTCACACCACCGGCGTCGCCGGCAGCCAGGAGATCACCTGGCTCACACGCCTCGCCGAGGCGGGCGATAGCGGGGCCCAGTTGCAGTTGGGCCTGGCCTACCGCGACGGCCGTGCCACCCTCGCGCCCGACCCCCACGCGGCACTGCACTGGTTCGAAGCCGCCGCCCGCGGCGGCGACGCCTATGCCGCCGATGCTCTCGCCAACGCCTATGTCGCTGGCCAGGGCACCGCCCGCGATCCGCGCCAGGCCCTGCGCTGGTGGCGCGTGGCCGCCAACGGCGGCAACGCCGACGCCCAGCGCCGCCTCGGCCAGGCATTGCTGGCCCAGGGTCACGACGACTCGGCGCTGCTCTGGCTGCGGCGGGCGGCCGACCGCGGCGACAGCGGGGCCCACGCCACCCTCGTGCGCCTCTATCACGGCGGCGGCACCGGCGACGCCGACCTGCACCGCGGCGAGAACCCGCTGGCCTCGGCGGGCGAACGCATGGACGCCGCAGGCCTGCGCCTCGCCTTCGCCGCCTGGCACACGCTGGCGCTCTCATCGCCGTCGGAGCAGTCGGCCGACGCCCTGCTGCGCCGCGCCCGCGAGGGTGACCCGGTCGCCGAATACCAGTTGGGCATGCGCTATCGCGACGGCGCCTGGGGCGTTGGCCGCGACCCGCAGCAGGCCCGCCGCTGGCTGCAGCGCGCCGCCGACGCCGGCAACCGGGTTGCCGTCCACACCCTGGCCGAGCAGCCGCCGCCACGCGGCGGCGCGAGCGCGCCCACGGCCCACGGTCCCGGCTGAGTCCCACGCCACGCCCGGGGCGCCGCCCCCGAACACACCGATTCAAAGAGCTGAAGATAGAGGAGCATTCGATGTCCAAACCGCAATACGCCGCCTGGCAGCTGCGTCTGTTACCGTTCCTGCGCTGGAAACACCGCGTCACCGGCCAGACCCTGCGCGCCGACCTGCTCGCCGGCCTCACCGTCGCCATCGTGGTGGTGCCGCAGGCGATGGCCTTCGCCTCCATCGCCGGCATGCCGCCCCAGTACGGCCTCTACGCGGGCATGA
>CAZMMH010000051.1:0-10912 GCA_964567315.1 uncultured Gammaproteobacteria bacterium | reverse complement strand
TGCTCGGCGTTGCGTGTGGCAATCTCCAGCCAGCGGGCGCGCGCGCCGCTCAGCTTGGCGGTGATCTCCACCTTGCGCCCGGAACGCTCGCCCAGGGCCTCCACCAGCCAGTCGCGTTCCTCCGGCTCGTGGCTCACCAGGATCTCCGCCGGGGCGCCGTGTTCCAGGTAGTACTGGGCCAGGAAAGCCCCGAGGATCTCCTCCGGGCGGTCGTCGCCGGGGACCCGAGGGAAGAAGGCCTTGTTGCCCAGGTTGTGGCCGCCGCGGATGACGAAGACCTGCACGCAGGCGAGGCCGCCGCTGAGGCTGAGTGCGACCACGTCCAGGTCGCCCCCGCCGCCGCTGCTGCTCACGTACTGGCGCTCCTGAACCCGGCGCAGGTTGGCGATCTGGTCGCGGTAGCGGGCCGCCTGCTCGAACTCCAGGCGTTCGGAGGCGGCCTCCATCCGTGCCACCAGTTCGTCGATCACCTCGGTGTCCTTGCCCTCGAGGAAGAGGATGGCGTGGTTGACGTCCTCGGCGTAGCGCTCGGGGCTGACGTAGCCGACGCAGGGGCCGCTGCAGCGCTTGATCTGGTACTGCAGGCAGGGGCGCGAGCGGTTGGCGAAGAAGCTCTCCTCGCACTGGCGCACCAGGAACAGCTTCTGCAGCAGGTTGAGGCTCTCGCGTACCGCGCCGGCGCTGGGAAAGGGACCGAAGTAGCGGCCCTTGCCGCGGCGCGCGCCGCGGTGGTAGCTGAGGCGCGGGTACGCCTGGTCGGTGGAGATGTAGACGTAGGGATAGCTCTTGTCGTCGCGCAGCAGCACGTTGTAGCGCGGCCGGTGCTGCTTGATCAGGTTGTTCTCGAGGATCAGGGCCTCGTTCTCGGTGTGGGTGACCGTGACCTCGATACCGCGGATCTGCGCCACCAGGGCACGGGTCTTGGGGCTGTGCTGGCTGCGGCTGAAGTAGCTGGAGACGCGCTTTTTCAGGTTGCGCGCCTTGCCCACGTAGATGATCCCGCCGTCGGCGTCGAGCATGCGGTAGACCCCCGGATGCTGGGTCAGGGTCTTGAGGAAGGCCTGGGGATCGAAGTCATCGCGCGGGGGCTGCTCGCTCATGCCCCGATTATGCCATGGGCCCGCAGGGGCGCCGGGCCTATTCGCCGCGCGGCCGCCCCGAGTTGGCGTCGATCACGCCGTGGCGGATCGCCATGTGGGTCAGCTCCACGTCGTTGTTGACCTGGAGCTTCTCGTAGAGGCGGTAGCGGTAGGTGCTGACCGTCTTCGGGCTCAGGTGCAGCCGGTCGGAGGTCTCCTGGATGCTGTAGCCCTGGGTCACCATCAGCATCACCTGCATCTCCCGCTGGGAGAGCCGGTCGAAAGGGGCGTCGCCGCCGTCGAGCATGGTCAGGGCCAGGCTTTGGGCGATCTCCGGGCTGATATGGCGCTTGCCGGCGTGGACCGCCTTGATCGCCTCGATGATCTCGTCGGCGGCGCAGTTCTTGGTCAGGTAGCCGGCGGCGCCGGCATGCAGCAGGCGGCTGGGAAAGGGGTCGTCGTCGTGGACCGTGAGGATGATGATCTTCAGCGTCGGCTGGATGGTCAGGGCCTTGCGGGTCGCCTCCAGGCCGCCGATGCCGGGCATGTTGAGGTCCATCAGGACCACGTCCGGATGATGCTCGCGAATGAAGCTGATCGCCTCCTCGCCAGAATCGGCCTCACCGACCACCTCGATCCCCGGCACGTCGGTCAGGATCCGCTTGGTCCCGGTGCGCACCAGCTTGTGATCGTCAACCAGCAGAACTCGGATCATCCGGCTGTCCCTCGGCATCCCTCGCGAAGCCTCCCCACGGCTTCCTGCCGCCCCCTGCAACGGTCGTCGCGCCCCGTGCGCGGCGCGCCCGCCCGCCGTCGCGTAATGGCGGAGGGTCAGGGATTCGAACCCTGGAGAGGCGTGAACCTCTGCCGGTTTTCAAGACCGGTGCTTTCAACCGCTCAGCCAACCCTCCGGGCGCACCGCAGGATACCCGAAAGGCCCGCCGTGCCGCCACCCTGAGGGGAACCGGCGGGCGATGGACTTGTCTCACATGAGTGTTATCCTTGCACACGCAGTGCACACTGCAACTGCACCCAATACCGAATACGATCCCGGAGGATCCAATGACTGACTTTCGCAGCAACGCCGTAGCCGCTCCCAGCCGCGGTGCCCTGGCGGTCAACAAGGTCATCCGCAACACCTACATCCTGCTTTCCATGACCCTGCTGTTCAGCGCGCTGATGGCCTGGGTATCCATGGTGCTGGAGGTGAGCCCGGGCTTCTCGATGATCTGCTCGCTGGCCGCCCTGGCCCTGATCTGGTTCGTGATTCCGCGCACCGCCAACTCGTCCGCCGGCCTCGGCGTGGTGTTCCTGTTCACCGGTTTGCTGGGCTTCGGCCTCGGCCCGGTGATCAGCACCTACATCCACGTCTTCAGCAACGGCGCCCAGCTGGTGATGATGGCGATGGGCGGCACCGGCCTGATCTTCCTCGGCCTGTCCGGCTATGCGCTGACCACCCGCAAGGACTTCAGCTTCATCGGCGGCTTCCTCTTCGCCGGCATCCTGGTGGCCTTTATCGCCGGCATCGGCGCCATGATCTTCGGCCTGCACGGGCTGTCCCTGGCGGTCTCCGCCATGTTCGTGCTGCTGATGGCCGGGGTGATCCTGTTCGAGACCAGCCGCCTGGTCCACGGCGGCGAGACCAACTACATTCTCGCCACCGTCTCCCTCTACGTGGCCATCTACAACCTGTTCCTCAGCCTGCTCCAGCTGCTCGCCGCCTTCTCCGGCCAGCAGCGCTGACAGACGGCGCAACGGCAACAAAAAAGCCCCGCTTCGGCGGGGCTTTTTTTGAAGGGTGAATTTTGGCCGGGCTTCGCGCCCGAGCTGCCGAAAACCCTTCCCGCAACCACCGAAGACCCTGAAGACACCGAAACGGCCGAGATGCTTGCAGCGGTTGCTGCCGGCCTCGGCCCAACTTCACAACTGACTCCTGGAAGACGTCTCCAACTCACCGCCTTCCCGGCAATCAACACGCTGGTTCTTTCGGTGTCTTCAGTGTTTTCAGTGGTTCCCTGGGTTTGCCGTCCTTCACGACCAGGCGGTCACCCCGGCAATGGTCGGCACCGACTCACTCGGCCAGCAGGTCGTCCAGGCTCTTGCGCAGGGTCTTCACCGCCCCCGGCGCAGCAACCTCGGAGACGAACTCGATGCAGAACTTGTTGTGCTCGCCGCCCATCACCGCGTCCACGTTCTGGCCCAGGCGGCGCAGGAAGCCATGGGCCGGCTCGCTGTCGGCGAAGCCGTGTTCCGCATACTCCTCCGCGCGCAGGTTGAGCAGGTCGATGAACGGCTTCTTGTACTCGCCCGGTCCGGCCACGTCGTTGAGGTTGCCGACCATGTGCTCCACCAGGTGCTTGGCCAGGGCGGCGATGAATTCGGCCCGGTCCGCCTCCTCCAGGCGCTCGTAGGCCAGACGGTCGCTCACCTGCAGCAGGAACGCCACCATCTCCCCCAGCACCTCCAGTTGGTGCTTGTAGGAGCGGAAGCGGAAACCCTCGTTATCCATCTCCTTGAGCATGTTCATGGCCGCCCGCCAGGCGATGAAGCCCAGCACGCTGGCGCTTTCGGCCAGGGTCTTGCCCCGCTCCTCGTTATGCCACTTGGTCTTGACTCGCACGCAGTTGTTCTCCTGTTGACGTTATTCGCCGTCGCCCGGCAGGGCCGCCAGGGCCTGGATCAGCCGGCGCGACAGGACGTAAAAATAGTCGCCGCCCCAGGGGCCCATCAGGTTGGCCTCCCGGGTCTCGTAGTTGGGCGTCGCATAGCGCCGATGGGGCACCAGATAGCCGATGTAGTCGCCGTCGAAGCTGGTCGCCCAGGGCATCAGCGGCAGGGTCTCGTTGGCCAGCTGTGCCGCCAGTTCATACGAGTAGTCGGCGGGATAGCCGATGAGCACGTTGTCGCCGATGCGCAGCCCCTGCAGCGGCGCCTCGTCGCCCTCGTGCAGCAGGCCCGCCAGCAGCGGGCTCAGCCGCCAGTGTTCGCTGATCCTCAGCGTCGGCGACGGCAGCAGCACCGGCACCACCACGCTGGCCAGAATCCCCTTGTCCAGCCGCTCGGAGGGGCCGGCGGCGGCCATCCGTTCGAACAGCGCCGCGACCCGCCCGCCGACGTCGGCCAACTCGGCCTCGCGCCCGGAAAGCGGGCTGCTGACCTTCATGCTGCCCACCGGCCCGGCGGCGTAGAGCACCACCCCGCCGAAGCGGGCGGCCAGCTTGCGCTGCACCACTCCCGGAAAGTCGCCGCTGACCTCGCGGTTGTGCCGGCTGAGCACCGTCGGGTGGCCGGGAAACGAGACCAGGGTCGCCAGCGGCGTCTGGGCCCCCTTGGGCCAGGCCTGCAGCATGTGCACCACGGTGGTGACCGGCGCCGACTGGTCGAGCGCGTTGCGCAGCAGCCCGGCGGTCACATCCGGGCCCAGGCGGCGGCTGAAGAAGCGCAGCTCCACCGGCTGCAGCTGCTTGCGGCTGGCGGAGACCGCCTCCGCCAGGCGTCCCGTCAGGGTGTCGAACCAGGCCTGGTCGAAGCGGCCGAGGGCGAAACGACCAAGCAGGCTGCGGCTGTAGCCGCCGGGACCCGAATGGGTGTGGGTCGCAGCGAAGTAGAGCGCGTTGCGCGGCAGCCCGCTGCGCATCTGCACCGCCTGCACCAGTGCCGGTGCCGGCAGCAGATAGCCGGCACTGAGGATCGTGACCGTGGCCTTGCCCGCCTGCAGGGTCAGGGCCTTGGCATAGACCCGGTCGTGCACGCCGACGTTGGCCTTGGGCTTGCGTGCGGCGTAACCTCCAAGGGGAACGCCCGGCGACGGGGTGATGTCGACCACCGCCACGCCCGCCTTCAGCGGACCGTAGCCGGCCATCAGCGGCACCGGCGCCTGCAGCCGATCGAAGCTCTTGTCGGCATAAGGGGTATCGACGTAGCTCGACCCGTCCACCGGCCAGGGCCCGATGCAGACAACGAACAGGACCAGCACTGTGCCGATGAGCCACAGCCAGAGTCGGCGGAAGACACCGCGCGTCTTGTGCACCTCCGCGGTCAACGCGACTCCCCGAACACGATTGGCACTGTTGGTCCGCCCCTCACCTTCATGCTATGGTACCAAAGCCTGACTAATTTGCTAAGTTTATAGCCGCGAGACGCGAACCCGAGCGAGGTAGGCAATGGCTGTCGACGTCCAGACGCTGAGCGCAGGGGTGCAGAAGAATTGCGACATCTCCGATGCCCTTTACGCGCGCAACTATACCCTCTGCATCTATCTGCTGAAAATGCGCGAGCTGTATCGCTGGGAAAAGGGCTACGGCTACCACGACCGTCTGCCCTCCGATGAGCTGGGCGAATGGCTCACCCACCGCGAGGCGCGCTGGGAGCGCCTGGAGGAGGAGCCATTCGCGCCGGTGGAGGTGGAGCAGCGCAGTTTCGACCCCTTCGACCCCGATGCGGTCAACGAGGCCCTGCTGCCTCACGGCCTGATCTACAGCGGCGGCTACGGCCGTTTCGGCAAGCCGCTGTTCTTCCTCGGCGAGCTGAGCCACGAGGAGGAGCGCTCCGGCTTCAAGGTGCTGGTCTCCTGCTCCGAGTTGGCCCGCGACATCGTCTCGCCGCCGGCGATGATGCGCGGCCGGACCATCACCGTACGCCGCGAGTCGGTGCAGCGCATGCTCTGGGAGAAGATCGACGAATGGGGCGGCAAGCGCCCGGAGAACCCGCTGGCCGAAGCCCTGCGCCTCTACGGCTACGCCGACAACCCGCAACGCGCTCTCAACCGCATGACCGGCAACGAGCTGGAGGCGGTGATCCTGCACGAAGTGGGCGAAGGGCTGGCCGGCGAGCACCTGGGGCCACACTGGCAGGAGATGTTGCTGGCCTTCGCCGGCGGCCGCGCCGAACTCTACGCCCGCGCAGTGCGCGATCACCTGGCCGACTGCCTCTCCACCCTGCCGGCCCTGATCGAGGCCGAGAACCGGCCCTCGCTGCACTTCTACTTCGCCAACCTCTCCGGCCTGCGCCGCGAGCTGTTCCCACGGCTGGAGAGTGCCTACCGCGGCTGGCGCGAGGGCCTGTCCGGCCTGGAGCCGCTGGCCGCCGTGGTTGACGCTGGCCGCGACCACTGGCAGGCCGCCGCCGACACCCTGCTGGCCACCCACGAAGAATGGGGCGCGGGGGCCGCGGTGGAGATGGAGAAGCTCTACCCGGAGCTCACCTTGGCCTGAGCCCCGGCTCAGCGGCAGTGCGCCGGTGAAGAAGATTCTTTGGAACCACCGAAGACACCGACGACACCGAAACGGCCAAGATCCTTGCACTAGCTGCGCTGGCGTTGGCCCGACCGGTGCTGAAGCCACTCGGGCCTGAAGTCAGCAAGACCGCTTACGCGAAAGCGCTCCTGCCACAAAACACACTGTCTTTTCGGTGCCTTCGGTGGTTCCGTGGCTTTTCGGCGGGCAAAAAAAACCGGCGGATGAACCGCCGGTCTTTTCGAGGCCGAAGCCGCGAGCGATCAATAACCGCCCTTGCGCTTGGTCTCCGGCAGGCCGGCGACCTTGCTCGCCTGCTTGGCCGGGCCCTTCGGGAAGTGCTCGTAGAGGTCCTTCGCGGCCAGGCTGGAATTGCCCCACGCGTCCTTGAAGTGCTTCAGCATGTTGCGCTCGTTGGGCTGGTTGCCGCCGTTGTTGAAGTACTCGTCGCGCAGGTAGTTGATGATGTCCCAGCCACGCTCGGAGAGGGTCACCCCCTCCTCGGCGGCGATCACGCCGGCGACATCTTCGCTCCAGTCGTCCTGGTTCACCAGGTAGCCGTGATCGTCAGCCTCGATCGAATTGCCGTTCACTTCGTATGCCATCTTCTTCTCCTAACGTTTAAGGCTCTTACCAAAGACTGCTTAAGGCTCTTACCAAAGACCGCTATTTTAACCACGTTCGCGCTGAACGTTGATCCCCTTGTGGGGGATAAACAGGCCGCAACCCAGTTCGCGCGCCGGTCCGAGCCCCTGCTGCTGCAGGCGCACGGCCTCTTCCAACGACACGTCGGCGATCATGAGGCTGCGCGCGTGGAGTTCGCCCTCCGGGGTACGAATGCGGCGGGCGCGGCCGCAGACCAGCTTCCTGGCCTGCACGCCCATGTCACGCAATTCGCCCAGGCACCGGGCCAGAAAGGCCTCCTCGCCCTGATCTGCGGTATCCACCACGTAGCGCGCGTAAACCGTCGTGTGCGCACTCAACGGGCGCACCGCGGACTTGCCCACCTGCAGCGGATGGCCGGCCACGTCGAGGCGCGCACCGCTCAGGCTCCCGGCCTCCTCCAGCCGCTGCTTGGGCAGGCGCAGGACCAGCTTGGTGCGGCGCGAGATGTGAATCAGGGCGTCGGCCTCGTCGGGCCGCTGCCAACCGTTACCGCTCTCGCCGCCGTGGATGGCGTGAATGCCGGCACCCGGCTCCTCGCCGAGCCACGGCAGCAGCGCCCGTACCGCCTGGGACAGGGCGTAGGCGTGATCCACCGGCAGGGCGGCGCTCTCCAGGGCGAAGACCAGGTCGACCACGTCGTCGGGGACGCGGTAGACCTCTTCCTCTTTCTCGTCTTCCCAGAACATCTCAGTGCACCGGCAGTTCGGCCTGCAAGGCCTCGCGGTCGAACCACCACTCCTCCTGCACCAGCACGTCGACCACGTTGCGCAGGCGCGGCAGGAATTTGGCCGGATCGTTCAGCTCCAGCCGCTCGATCCAGAAGTTGAAGGCCTCCTGGCCCTCGACATTGCTGTGACGACGGGCCACCTTGGCCAGCAGGTTGCCGGTGTAGAAGGCCAGGTCCTCGTGCTCCTTGTCGTCACGGGCGCGCAGGTCGCCAATGTAGTGGGCCACGGCCGCGGCCACCGCGGCGCCATCGGAATCGTTTGGGGTCTCGTCCACCACGTATTCGAGCATGGCGATGCTGACCTGGGGATCGATCGGGTAGGTGACGCCGAGCCAGATACCCTGGCCCAGGGCCGGCAGGGCATCGTCCTTCTCGGCCTTGAAAATCACCTCGCAGGCCTGCACCGCATCCTCCCAGTCGCGCGCGGCGAGGAAGGCCTTGAAGGCCTCGTGACCGTTCTCCCAGGCCGCCTCCTGCTGGCCCATCTGGTGCTGCAGACCGCCCATCTCCAGCTGCACGCGGGCGCGCTCCAGCGGGTCGTCGCCGCCCGGCGGCAGCTCGCTCAGGCGCTCCTCGAGGGCCTGCAGGCGCAGGTCGAGGGACTCCATGGAGGGTTCGGCGTCGCCGGCGCACTCCATGTCGACGGGCAGATCGCTATTCAGTTTGGTCATGCTTTATACCTCGTCCGCAGGGGCCGGCACACTGCGAATAAATTACATTCAAAATATTAAATATCTTATTGAGTTATCAATAAAATGCGGCTTCCAGCCGGTCTTCCCAGTTCTCCGGCGTATCGGCATAGGGCGGGCGCACGTCGATGCGGAAGAAGCGCGCCCGGCTGCTGCGGGCCTCCTCGTGCACGATCTCCAACAGGCGCTCGAAGGAATCGAGATCGTGGTGCTTAATCATGACCTCGCTCAGGTTCATCATGCCGTCGTCGGCCATCAGCCATCACTCCCAACTGCCGTTTCATCGGGCACCGCGGACAACGCGATGCGATCATAGTAGCGCGCCCGGTAGATCAGGCGCCGCAGGCCGTCCTCAACCGGCGCGTCGCGAAAGGCGCTCCGGTTGTGCAGTACATTGTTGCAGACCAGTCCCTGGCCCGGGGCCAGGCGGTGGCGCAGGACGCAGTCCCCGTCCGTCAGCAGCTCGCCCAGCAAGGCCACCGCCGCCTGCAGCCGCGCGTCCCGCTTCCAGACCACGTTGCGCGCCCGCGCCGTGTAACGCATGTGCAGGCAGCCGGTGGCCGGGTCCAGGGAAAAGACCGGCCCGCTCCGCGCCGGGCGCAGTTCCACGCCCTCCTCCACGTTGGCCGGAATGGTCATCGCGTCGGGCTGTTGCAGGGCGGCAATGTATTCGGGATCCGCATCGCGAAGCAATATGTAGGCGATTTCGTGATCCATCAAGGCGTTTTCGCCGCCCTCGGCCGCCGGACTGGCGCAATGCAGCAGCATCCCGCGGATACGCCGGGCCGGAGTATTGTAATAGCCATCGGTGTGCCAGTTCAGCGGGCGGTCGGTATACGGGATATAGCCCTCGTGGCGGCTGCCACCAGGCATCACCTGCAGGGCCGAGAGCCCGTCATCGTCCGCGCAGAGGTTGCCGTCGAGCCGCTCCAGCCCCAACTGGCAGCCGATCGCGCGGGCCGCGGCGCGGGGCTCGTGGTCGCCGGCCAGGGCATAGACGGCCATGTTGGCGCGGCGGATGCGCCCCCCCAGGGCGCTGCGTTCCGCCGCCGTGAGGGCGAACGGATCGGCCACCGAGACCACCAGTCCGGCGGCCGTGCGGGGATATTCCGCCAGTTTCCACTCGCGCCAGCGCTGGTAGGCGCGAGGGTCGCCGAGATCGAATACCCCCCCAATGGGCTGCGGGGAGGCCGCTGGATGCGCATTCATGGTGTCGCCCGACATATTTCCGAGTGAATTACTAATATATTAACCGGGACGCCTGCGCATGTTAAGCCCTTCCGCATCTTTACCTACCCGACGCGGAATCTGCACCTTATTTATATATGCCCCCTCCCGGCACCCCCTATCAGGGTGTCTTACCCCTAGATTAATGCCGTGTATGCGTGCTACAGTCCGCGCGCCCAAGCCGAATGCCGGCATAGCCCGCTTCCTCTTGCGCAAATGCACCTATCCCGTTTGGGATATGCACCAAAGTTGGGGCACACCCCATCAGCGGGGTGCAAATGTGTGACGGGGAGCCACTACACTTACGCCCACCAAGCGGTCTTGTGCTGAAGCAGGACGGGACAGGCGGTTGATCCCGGTAGCGGCATGAAGATTTTGATACACAAAACTTACGTATCTGACTAAGGAGATAGCGACATGGGTAATAAGCTCCATGACACTCCGATGCTCGACCAGCTGGAGAGCGGTCCCTGGCCCAGCTTTGTAACCGGCCTGAAGCGTCTGGCCGAGAGCAACGAGATGATGGTCGACCTGCTCGGCCAGCTCGAAACCTCCTACAAGACCCGCAAGGGTTACTGGAAGGGTGGCACGGTCGGCGTCATCGGTTACGGCGGCGGCGTCATTCCGCGCTTCACCGAACTGCTCGGCGACGACAAGCAGCCGCTGTTCCCCAAGGCTGCCGAGTTCCACACCCTGCGCATCCAGCCCCCGGCCGGCATGCACTACGATACTGCCACCCTGCGCAAGTTCTGCGACATCTGGGAAGAGTATGGCTCCGGCCTGATCGCCTTCCACGGCCAGTCCGGCGACATCATGTTCCAGGGCTGCACCACCGACAACGTCCAGCCTGCGTTCGACGCGATGAACGAGATGGGCTTCGACCTCGGTGGCGCCGGTCCGGCCGTCCGCACCGGCATGTCCTGCGTCGGCGCCGCCCGCTGCGAGCACTCCTGCGCCAACGAGCAGAAGCTGCACCGTTCGCTGGTCAACGCCTTCCTCGACGACATGCACCGCCCGGCCCTGCCGTACAAGTTCAAGTTCAAGGTCTCCGGCTGCCCGAACGACTGCATGAACTCCATTCACCGCGCCGACATGTCCGTGATCGGCACCTGGCGTGACGACATGAAGGTCGACCAGGACGAGGTGAAGGCGTTCGTGGCTGACAAGGGCCGCAAGTACGTGATCGACAACGTCATCACCCGTTGCCCGACCCAGGCCCTGAGCCTGAACGACGACGACACCCTGGCCGTCGACAACAAGAACTGCGTCCGTTGTATGCACTGCATCAAC
>CAZMMH010000050.1:0-10920 GCA_964567315.1 uncultured Gammaproteobacteria bacterium | reverse complement strand
ATCGCCGAACAGACCAACCTGCTGGCGCTCAACGCCGCCATCGAGGCGGCCCGCGCCGGCGAACAGGGCCGCGGCTTCGCCGTGGTCGCCGAGGAGGTGCGCAACCTGGCCGGACGCACCGCCCAGGCCACCACGGACATCGCCGACATGATCGGCGGCATCCAGGGCCAGACCTCCAACGCCGTGGGCAGCATGGAGGCCGGGCAGGCCCAGGTGGAGAAGGGGGTGGCCCTGGCCCGCCAGGCGGCCGAGGCCCTGGCCCGAATCAACGCCGGCGCCCAGCAGACCATGTCGATGATCAACGAGATTGCCGACGCCACCGGCGAGCAGAGCCGCACCAGCAACGAGATCGCCAGCAACGTCTCGCGCATCGCCGAGATGACCGAAGAGAGCCGCAACGTGGTCCAGCAGACCTCCGCCTCGGCCCAGCGCCTGCGCGAACTGGCGGAGGAGCTGGAGCAGGTGGTGGCCAGGTTCCACGCCTGAGCGACGGCCGCCCCCGCCGGGGGCGGTCGTGCCGGGACCCGCGGCGTCAGGTCTTGAAGTGCCCGACCAGGCCGTCGAGCTGGTCGGCGATGCCGGTCAGCCGGCCCACCGCGGTGCTCAGCTGGGCCATCCCGGCCGCGGTCTGCTCCGCCACCTCGACAATGGCACCGACATTGCTGTTCACCTCGCCGGCGACCCGGCCCTGCTCGTTGGCGGCCTCGGCGATGTGCCTGTTCATGTCGGTGATGCTGGTCACCGCGGCGGTGATGGCCTCGAGCGAGCTACCGGCCTGGGCCGCATGCTCCACCGAGGAACGCGCCTGGCCCTGGCCCTGCTCCATCACCTCGGCGGCCTCACGGGAGGCCTGCTGCAGCTGTTCGATCATCTCCTGGATCTCGCGGGTGGATTCGTGGGTGCGCATAGCCAGGGTCCGCACCTCGTCCGCCACCACGGCAAAACCGCGGCCGTGCTCGCCGGCCCGAGCCGCCTCGATGGCGGCGTTGAGCGCCAGCAGGTTGGTCTGCTCGGCAATCCCGGTGATCACGTCGAGCACCGAGCCGATGTTGTCGGTCCGTTCGCCGAGGCGGCCGATCACCTCCCCCGCCCGTTCCACCGCGCTCGCCAGGCCGTCGATGGCGTCGATGGTGGTGGCCACCACCCGCCGGCCCTCCTGGGCCTGCTGGTCGGCCTGGCGTGCGGCCTCGGCCGCAACCCCGGCGTTGTCCGCCATCTCCCGGGTGGTCGCGGCCATCCGGTCCATGGCGCCGACCACCGCCTCGGTCTCGCTCTGCTGCCGCTGGACGCCGATCTCGGCGTCCCGGGTGATGGCGGAGATTTCGTTGGCGGCACCGGCCAGCTCGTGGGTCGCCGCGTTGACCGGGGTCACGATGTCACGGATGCGCCCGACGAAGCGGTCGAAGGCATGGGCCAGCTGGCAGACCTCGTCCGAACCGCTCATACCCATGGTCCGGGTGAGATCGCCCCCGCCCTCGGCGATGTCGTTCATGGTCGCAACCGCACGCAGCACCGGCCGGGTAATCAGGCGACTGACGATCCAGACCCCGCCGCCGGCCAGCACCAATCCCACCACCAGCAGCAGGGCGATGATGGTGCGGGCGGTGTTGACGCTGGCCAGCAGGACCTCGTCGCTCTGGCTGGAGGAGGCGCGCAGTTGCTTGACCAGGCTGTCCAGGTCGCCACGGATCTGGCCCACCAGTTCGCCCAGCTTGGTGCGGATCAGCCACGCATCGGTGCGCCAGCGGTCGCCGCCCTGCAGTTCCAGCAGGCCCGGCAGATTGCCCTTGAACTCGCCGAACACCCCGACGAACTGGCTGAAGGAGTCAGCCTGATCGAAGTTGAGGGTGCCCTGTTCGGCCTTGAGCTTGTCGACCAGGGACTGGATTTTCGCCATGTAGTTGGCCAGATTCTTGCGCGAGACGTCGTTGCGGAAGGCCAGGTAGGTGCGCACCTCGCTGATCACGTTGACCCAGGTGTAGCGCAGCTCCTCCAGGTCCAGCAATAGGCGCCGGCGGGCCGGGGTCGGCGTCTCCTCGCTCTCCGACATCACCATCTGCGACAGCAGTTGCAGGGACTGCTGGCTGAGCGGATTGACCTTCTCGCTGGCATAGGCGGAGGCGGGGAAATTCTTGTTCGCATCCAGCGGCAGGGCCACCATCTGCGCCTGGTAGCCGGCAAAGGCCTTGACCTTCTGCGCGATGTCGGCCACCAGCCTTTTCAGCCCCGGATCGGATTGGATCACCTCGGACTTGGCCAGGGCGGCGGCGGTGGCCTCGGCCCGCTTCAGGCCCGCCTCGTAGTCGTCCCGGTGCTGCGGCTCCTGGCTCAGCAGGTAGAAGCCCAAAGACTTGGAGGCCGCCTCGACCTGCTGCAGCAGCTCCATCGAATTGAGCAGCGCCGGCTGGGTGCGTTCGACCACGTCGTTCATGCGGGAACGGGTCCCGTCGAGGGTCCACAATGTCTGACCGGCGATCGCAATCACCACCAGCACCAACATGCCGAAGCCCAACCACAACTTGGCACGGATGGTCAGATTGGACAAATAACGTATCATTAGCAGCGCCCTCCCCTCGCTCGCATACACCGGCGTCTCGAGCGATATCGGCAGATGCGGCGGAAACTATAGATAGTGTTACCTATCGGGCCCAATACTACCCTTTTGCCCCGACCGCCGTCTGTAGACAATAGGCTCGACGCCGGTGCCGCCGCGACGGCATGATGATGGGACTGGACCTAACTCAACCGATCGAGGATCAGAGCAAATGATGAGCAACAGTGCCGACCGTTACGGGACCGTCTCCCGCACCCTCCACTGGCTGATGGCCGCGTTGATCATCGCGTTGATCTTCGTCGGCCTGTACATGGGCAGCCTGCCGGACGACGATCCGTCTCACCGCAAGCTCGTCGGCATGCACAAGGCCATGGGCTCCCTGGTGCTGATGCTGGCGGTCATCCGCCTGATTTGGATCCGCATCTCCCCCGCACCGGCCCTGCCGGACGCCTTCGCCGCCGGCGAGAAACGCCTGACCAAGGGCATCCAGAGCCTGCTCTACCTGCTGATGGTCCTGGTACCGCTGGCCGGCTATGTGATGTCCAGTGCTGCCGGCCGCCCGATCAGCTTCTTCGGCCTGTTCGACCTGCCGCTGCTGATTGCCAAGAACAAGGACCTCGCCCACCTGGCCGGAGAGGCCCACGAGATCCTCGCCTTCAGCATCGCCGGCCTGATCCTTCTGCACATGGCCGGCGCGATCAAACACCGCGTGCTCTCCCGCGGCACCGACAAGGACATCCTCGGCCGGATGCTCTGAGCGCGGCAGCCGGCGGCGGCCCCCGCCGCCGGCTCCAACGGTGAACCGAACGGTAAGCCGCTTCAGGCTTCCCGCCAGGGCGTTGAGATCGTGGCTGGCCAGGGCGATGCCCCTGGCCCCGTCCGACGAACCCTCGGCCACCCGGCTGATCTTGGCGATATTGCGGGTGACCGCCTCGGTGACGGTGGACCGGGCCTGAGCGGCCTTGCCCGCCTGCTCCACCGTCTCCTGCGCGTGGCTCCGGTTCTGGCTCATGGCCCGGACCGCCGACCGGGTTCCGGTCTGCAGGCGTTCGATCACGCTCTGAATCTCCCGGGTCGACTGCTGGGTGCGCGAGGCAAGGGTACGCACCTCGTCGGCCACCGCTGCAAAGCCGCGCCCCTGTGCGCCGGCGCGGGCGGCCTCGATGGCGGCGTTGAGGGCCAGCAGGTTGGTCTGTTCGGCGATGCCGCGGCGAAGAGTGGGTTCCGTAGCAACGCGGCCCCGCCGGTCTCCCTGGCAGCGGGCCGTGTTTCGAGGAGCGTGCCGGGCACGCAGGATTGACGCACCCAGGCCGGACCAATATGGATTCGCGCCAGCTAGGCCGCCACCCGCGACAGCAGCCAGGCGCCGGCCGCGAACAGCAGCAGCAGCGTGAGCATGCCCAGCCTGGGGCTGTCGAGAACGGCCCCTGCCCAGCCCACCATCACCGGGCCCAGGACCACCGAGAACTTGCCCAGCATGTTGTAGAAGCCAAAGAACTCGGCGGTCTTCTCCACCGGAATCAGCCGGGCATAGAGGGAGCGCGAGAGGGACTGGATCCCGCCCTGGACCAGGCCGATCACCACGGCCAGGGTGTAGAACTCGCCGACCTGCTGCATGCGCGCGGCGAACACGACGACCACGGCATAGACCGCGATGGCGAGAAAGATCGCCCGCTTCGGTCCGATGCGGGTGCCCAGCCAGCCGAAGGCGAGCGCCGCCGGAAAGCCCACCGCCTGGGTGATCAGCAGGGCGACGATCAGACTGTTGGAGTCGAAACCCAGAGCCAGGCCGTAGTCCACCGCCATGCGTACGATGGTGTCGACGCCGTCGATGTAGAACCAGTAGCCGAACAGGAACAGCGCCACGTTGCGCAGGCGGCGCAGATGGCTGAAGGTTTCGGCCAGCTGGCGCAGGCCGCCGCGCACCGCGGCAACCGCCCCCGTGCCCACGCCCCGCGGCTCGCGTACGAACAGCGCCAGCGGCAGCGAGAACAGAAACCACCATACGGCCACGCTCAGGAACGAGACGCGCACGGCCGCCGTGGCATCGGCCAGGCCGAAGGTGGCGGGCGCGAGGGTCATCCAGACGTTCAGCGCGAACAGCAGGCCGCCCCCCAGATAACCGAGGGCGTAACCCAGGGCCGAGATGGCATCCCAGCGCTGCCGCGGCGCGACGAACACCAGCAGGGAATCGGAGAAGCTGACGCTGCCGGAAAAGCCGATGGTCGCCGCGACATAGAGCAATGCCGCCGGCAACCAGGCGCCGTGGGCCACCAACGGCAGCAGCCCCGTACCCAGCACACCGAGCAGGGCGAAGGTCAGCAGGAAGCGCTTGCGCGCCCCCCAGGCGTCGGCCACCGCGCCGAGCAGCGGCGCCAGCAGGACGATCACCAGGCTGGCCGCCGAGTTGGCCACCCCCAGGTGCAGGGTACTGGTGGCGGCATCGCTGCCGGCATCCCAATAACGTTTGAAGAACAGCGGAAAGAACCCCGCCATCACCGTGGTGGCGTAGGCGGAATTGGCCCAGTCGTAGAAGGCCCACGACCAGGACTCCCGGCGCCCGAAATATTCCACGAATCCCCCTTTCCCGCGGGCCTGGTCGGCCGGCCGCTTCAGCGCCGTTTAAGCATGGCCGCCTATGCTCGCCGACATACCCCTCCACAAGAGGTGCCAGCCATGACCGAACGACTCAATACCATCGACACCCGCCGCGACGGCGGCCGCAACGCGCCGCCGCTCCCATTGAAGGCGGCGGTACGCGCCGAATCCGTGCGCTACCATAGCACCGAAAGTTGCGGCCGCGAGCCACCGACCGGCCACATCGAGCTGCTGGTGCGCGTCACCGGCCTGCGTGGCGTGGACGACAAGGGGCGCCGCTGGGAAATCCGCGACGGCGCCGAGGGCCTGTTGACCCCCTACCGGGAAATGGCCCAGGCCGCCGAACGGCTGGCGCAGCGGGCCGGCCTGCCCGACGGGCATCACGGCGGGTTGCGCCTCCTCCTCGGCGAACACTATTACCTCCATCGCCGGGGTGCCGAACCGATCGCCTTCCAGCTTGGCCGGGGCGACACCGATGCGCCCTTGGGCGGCATGCTGCTCGTCCGCACGGGAATAGCGGTGGGCCGTGCGCTCCGGCCCCGGTTCGGCGCCTGGTGGTGGCAGGATGAGGGACACCCCGTCGACCCGCGGCCCGCAGGGAGGCGCTGACCGGCCGGCCCACGCGGGACACGAACAGCGCCGAGGACGACCTTTTCCCGTCAATCTGGTCAATTGACCGTCGGACGGCCATTGCAGCCCACCTGCCTGCGCTACCCGGACGCCCCGTTCGCCTGTATGGTATGGCCCGGCGATGGGATGCGCGGCAGCGCGCGACGACCGCAGGCAGGAAACAGGAACCATGCAAGAGACGATTCTGGTGACCGGCGGCGCCGGCTACATCGGCAGCCACACCCTGGTGGCGCTGCTGGACGCAGGCTACCGGGCGCTGGTGGTGGACAACCTGTGCAACTCCCGCGTGGAGGCGCTGGCGCGGGTGTCCGAGCTCACCGGCCAGGAGATCACCTTCATCAACGGCGACGTGCGCGACACCGCCCTGCTGACCCGGATCCTGGTCGACCACTCGGTCGACGCGGCGATCCACTTCGCCGGTCTCAAGGCGGTTGGCGAGTCGGTGGCCGAACCGCTGGCCTACTACGACAACAATGTCGCCGGCAGCGTGAGCCTGTGCCGGGCGATGGCCGAGGCCGGGGTCCGGCGCCTGGTCTTCAGCTCCTCGGCCACCGTCTACGGCACTCCCGATGCGGTGCCGATCCGCGAGGACGCCCCGGCCGAAAGCGCCACCAACCCCTATGGCCGCTCCAAACTGTTCGTGGAACAGATCCTGCGTGACCTCTGGACCTCGGACCCACGCTGGGAGATCGCCCTGCTGCGCTACTTCAATCCGGTTGGCGCCCACCCCAGCGGGCGCATCGGCGAGGACCCGGCGGGCATCCCCAACAACCTGATGCCCTACATCTGCCAGGTGGCCACCGGCCGCCGCGAGTACCTGCGGGTCTTCGGCGACGACTACCCCACGGTGGACGGCACCGGGGTACGCGACTACATCCACGTGGTCGACCTGGCCGAAGGCCACGTCAAGGCCCTGGATGCCCTGGCCGGGCGCGGCCCCACCCCGCTGCCCGAGGGGGTCGTCACGGTGAACCTCGGCACCGGCCACGGCTACAGCGTGCTGCAGGTGGTGGAGGCCTTCGAGCGGGCCAGCGGCCGGCCCCTGCCCCACCGCATCGTCGAGCGCCGCCCCGGCGATATCGCCGAATGCTACGCCGACCCGGCGGCGGCCGCCCGCCTGCTCGGCTGGCAGGCCCGTTTCGACCTGGAGCGCATGTGCACCGATGCCTGGCGCTGGCAGGAACGCAACCCGCAGGGTTATGCCGAAACCGGGAAGCCGGGCGCCGACTGACGCGCCGGCCGGCGTCTACCGGCACAACGGCTGCCCCGGTGCCGCATCACGGGGATTCACTCCCACGACGCCGATGGGCCATGAGGAAATCCCAGGCCACCCTGGCGCCATCGATGTCCCGATTGGTCGGCCCCACCAACCAGCCGGGCAGCCAACTGCGGGCACCCGGCCAGGTGTGGCCACCCCCCTCCACCGCGTACAGCTCGACCGCCGTATCGCCGCGGCAGCCACCGTAGCGCTCGCGGCGCACCCGGCTGCGGTCGTCCGCGTCGCGGTCGGGCAGAACTTCCACCCGCGGCAAGGCGTTGCAGCCGTCGCGCCGCACCCACAGGGCCACGGTGGCCGCGGTGGAAAGCACCTCGCCACGCCTGCCGCCAAAGCCGACCCCGCCGCCCCGCCACGGCACCAGCGGGTCCGCGGTGCCATCCAGCAGCAGCAACGACAGCGGCGGCGCATGGCGGCATTCCGCCGCCAGGGGTTGCGGCAGATTGGCGATGGCCGGGGCGATGGCCGCCAGCTTCCCGGACACTTCGCAGCCGAGGCGCAGGGTCATCATGCCGCCGTTGGAGACACCGCTGACGTAGACCCGTGCCGGGTCCAGACGGTAGCGCGCCAGCAGCCGGTCGATCAGTGCCGAGAGAAAGCCCACGTCATCGGTGCCGGGGTTACCCGACCAAACGCGGCCGTCGTTCCAATGCCGGCCGCGGGCTTCCGGGTAGACCAGCAGAAAGCCCGCCCGGTCGGCCAGGGGCTGGAAGCCGAGGCGCCCGGCGATGCCACGCCCCGAACCGCCGCCGCCATGCAGCACCAGCAGCAGCGGCGCACCGGCAGCGGGCGGGCGGCCGTCGGGCAGATAGAGGTAGTAGCTGCGTTGCCGACCGTCGTGCATCAGGGTCCGGTGGAGCAGCCCGGCGGCCTGAGCCTGCGCCGCCGCCAGCAGCGCCGCCAGCAACAACCCGCAGCGCCACGGCTTCAGGCGAAACACCGCAGCGCCTCGAATCCACGCCGGCGCAGCTCGCTGCCCGGCAGGCCCCACCAGCCCTCCACCACCGCTGCGTAGAGCTGGCGGTAGTCGAGCCCGAAGCGCAGGTCACCGGCGTCCAGGTCGGCAAGCGAGGGCTGGCGGCCGTAGAGGCCGCCACGCACCCGCCCGCCGAGCAGGAAATGGGGTGCCGCGGTGCCGTGGTCGGTGCCGAGGGAGGCGTTCTCCGCCACCCGCCGGCCGAACTCCGAATAGCTCAGCATCACCACCCGGTCCCAGGCGCCGGCGGCGCGCATCGCCAGACGGAAGGCCGCCAAGGCCTCGGCCAACTGCTTCAGCAGGCGGTCCTGGCGGCCGCGCTGGTTGGCGTGGGTGTCGAAGCTGCCGTGGGAGACCTTGATCACGGGTGCCGGCGGATCGGCGACCAGCAACTCCGCCGCCCGCTGCAGCTGGCGGCCGATGGCGCTCTTCGGAAACTCGACGGCCAGGCTCGGCGACGGCCGGGCGGCCAGGGCCCGGGCCGCCGACTCCAGTTCGGCGCGCACCCGCAGAATATGGGCCAGCGCCGGATTGTCGCTGTGGGTGTCGCCGCCATGGATGCGCGCCGCCTGGCGGGCGAAGCGTTCCGGGTCGTCCATCACCAGGGCCCGGGCATGGGTACCGCCGAGGGGCCCAAGGGCGGAGCGGCCCAGCACCACCCCATCGGTAACGAAGTCGCGGGGCGGCGGGTTGGCGGCAAACTCGCGGGTGAGCCAGCCGTCACTCAGGTACTCACCGGCATCGGCAGCGGTCTCCCAGATTTCGATCGAGCGGAAATGCGAGCGGTTGGGCCGGGCGTAACCGACCCCCAGGGCCCATGCCAGTTCACCCCCCTTCCAGGCCGGCATCAGCGCCTCCAGCGCCGGATTGAGGCCGAGCCGCTCATCCAGGGGCAGCACCTGGTCGCGGGCCACCGCCAGGTGCGGACGTGCCTGGTAATAGGTGGGATCGGCATAGGGCACCACGGTATTGAGACCGTCGTTACCGCCCTTCAACTCCACCAGCACCAGGCTGCGGCGCCAGTCGGCGGCGGCCAGTGCCGGCAGCGGCAGGCCGGCCAGCAGGGGCGCGGCGGCGAGAAGGCGAAGAAACTCTCTACGCTGCATCAGGCACCTCACTTGAGCTGGAACGCGGGGTCGAGCACCAGGTCGGCCACCCGTGCCATGCCGTGGTCGGACACCGGCGGCGGATCCACCGGCGGCACCGGCAGCAGCATGGCGTCGAGTTCGGCATCGGGACGTTCGGCCCACACGGCGTACATCGCCTGCACCCCACCCATGGTCCCACCGCCCCGCCGCCCCATCTCCATCCCGCGCACCAGGCGCGAGAGCAGTTGCTGACGCACCAGCAGGGTGGCCGAGCTGATCCAGGCGTCGCCGCCCGGCCAGCCCTTGACGTTGGGTGGATCGAACAGGTCCTGGCCGAGGGCACGACCAGCCTGCACCAGACGTTCGGGTTTCACCGCAAGTCCGAACATGCGCAGGGTCCCCACCAGCAGCTCCACCGGCGATTTGATCAAACGGCCACGATCGGCCGCGGCGCGGAATTGCGGCGACAGCAGCATGGCCCGCAACAGCGGTCGGATCTCGTAGTGGTGGTTGCGGAAGACAGCGGCCAGGCGCCGGACCTCGGCCGGATCGGGCCGCTCCGAGACCATGTCGCGCCACAGCTTGGCGGTGACGAACCTGGCGGTCTGCGGCTGAGCCAGCACGATGTCGATGATGTCGTCGCCGTCGAAACGGCCAGTACGGCCCATGAAGGTCTTGACGCCGTCGTCGTGGACCCGCCGGTTGAAACGGAATCTGCCGGTACGCCGGTTCGCCTCCCAGCCGGTGAAGGCGCGTGCGGCGTTCTTGATGTCCTGCTCGCGGTAGTGGCCCTCGCCCAGCGTGAACAGCTCCAGCAGCTCGCGGGCAAAGTTCTCGTTGGGCCGGCCCTTGCGGTTGGTCTGGTTGTCCAGGTAGAGCACCATCGCCGGATCGCGGGCCACGGCGTGCAGCAGCGTGCCGAAGTTGCCCAGGGCGTAGCGGCGCAGCAGCAGGTTCTGGCGATAGAGCAGCGTCGGCAGCCGCACCTTGCGCAGGGACGAGGTGAAGTGGTTGTGCCAGAACAGGGTCATGTGCTCGGTGAGCGGCGCGTCGGTGGCCAGCATCTCGCGGTACCACCAGGCCTTGAGGTCGCGGGCGCGCCGGCGCAGCTCCTTCACCAGGGCCTTGCGCTGCTCGGGACTCAGGTCCTTGAAGCGCCTGCCCTCGAGCGGCCACTGCCCGACCCAGGTGGGCGCCGGGGTCAGCGGCGTGGTGCGGGTCTCGGCCAGCAGGCGGTCGACGGCCTGGGGATAGGTGAGGGGACGCAACTCGGCCACGATCGCCGGCTCGGCGGCGAAGCCGGTACGCCCGGCCAGGTGGCGCGCGTCGGCCAGGCCGATGGCGTGGACCGCCGGCGCCAACAGCAGCAACAGGGAGATCAGGAGTCTTCGCCGCATCACTCGCCTCTCGGCCCCGCCCGTCGGGGCACCCTCCACCTTTATAACGCAGTGGTGCCGGATCCGTTGACCGGCGGCAGGCGGGGCTTGGCGGCGGCGGGCCCGGCGAGCAGCCGGCGGATCACGCTGCCCGCCAGGGTCAGGCCGAAGATCGCCGGCATCCAGCTCACCGTGCCGTTGACCGCCCGCGGCCTGCCGCCGTCGGTGGGTTCCGGCGGCAGCGGCGGCAATGGCGGCTCGTCGGACCAGACCGCGAGCACGCCGCGGCCGACGCCACGCTTGCGCAGGCGCCGGCGCATGATCCGCGCCAGGTGGCAGACGTCGGTCTCCATCAGGTCGGAGACGTGGACCCGGGTGGGGTCGAGCTTGCCGCCGGCACCCATGCTGGAGGCCACCGGCAG
>CAZMMH010000049.1:0-10986 GCA_964567315.1 uncultured Gammaproteobacteria bacterium | reverse complement strand
CATCGTGACCAGCTCATCCGCAAGTTTCCGGTTCATGGGCCCTTCCCGGTTAACGCTCGCGCTGAGCCGCCGCCGAGGCGCAAAGCGCCGAGGGCACCGCCAGCCGGCGAAGCCCTCTGGCGACGGTCGGCTCGAGCGCACGGTTAGGGCTTTTTTGCTTCATGCCCGCCCTCAGATGAAGCATTATCGGCCCAGCGTTCGCCGTTGCGGGCGAGCTCGACGATGACCTCCCGGGCGATCTCGTTGGCGCGGTCCTTTCCGATCGCGCGCTGGAAAGCCTGGATCATGGGAAGCAGGACGCCGCCCTCGATCTTCCGGCGTTCCAGGTGCGTGATGTTGGCAGTAGGCATCGCCGCCTCCTCTCAATGACCGTCTTCCACGCAGTCCTGAACCACGACGCGGTCGCGCCCGCCGTGCTTCGCCTGGTACAGGGCGGCGTCGGCGTTCGCGAGAAGCCCCTCGAGGTCGGACCCGGCACCCGCGCTCGTGGCGACGCCGATGCTCACCGTGACCACGATCTCCTCGCCGTCGAACACCGGGCGCAGCGCACGCGTCACACTGAGGATACGGTTCGCAAACGTTTGCGCCTGCTCGAGCGTCACGTTGGGCAGGATCACAGCGAACTCCTCGCCGCCGATGCGAGCGGCGAACTCGCCGGCGCGCACCGCGGTCGAGAGCATCTTGCCTAGCGCACGGATGACGGCGTCGCCCGCGGCGTGGCCGAGGCGATCGTTGAACGACTTGAAGTGGTCGACGTCGAGGATGATCAGCGCGCACGTTGCCCCCGAGCGCGAGGCGCCCGCGAGCGCCTTTTCGCCGAACTCGGTGAATGCGCGCCGGTTGTTCAGGCCGCTGAGCTGATCCGTGCGCGACAGGTGATCGAGCTCGTCCGCGAGGCCCACGCTGCGACCGAAGGCATTACTGACGAGCCGGATGCCGCGCGTGGCGACTACGGCGAAGAACAGCGCCGCGATGCCCATGGAGGCGCGAAAGCGATCGCCGGAGAAGAGCATGTAAAGCGTCGCCGGCACGAGCATGAGCGCCACACTGATCGCGGCACTCGGCGCATGCGGACCGTAGCTGACGAGTGCGCCCGCGGCCGTGGTGATGAGGAAGAAGTACAGGAGCGCCTGATCCGCGTGTGCCACATGCAGCATCACCAGCCAGCCGCCTACGCCCCAGGCCGCAGCCGTCACGGCCAGGGTCACCACGAAACGCCGCTCCCAGTACCGCTCGTCCCGCGCTTCGGGCGCGGTGGCGTGATATCTTTTCGACAGCGCGTTGCGAACGACCGCGCATGCCGCGATCGCGACAACCCAGACCAGGAGCACGTCATGCCTAGTCGCCGGCCAAAGCGCGTAGGCGGCGAGCGCAGCCATGAGCGGGCTGATCAGTATCGCCAGCCGCGACTGACCGTAGACGAGCGCAAGCTGCGCCGCCAGAAGGCGCGTCGAGTCCTGCGTCGGCGTAACTACCTTCGTGTCCGAAGGAATGCTCATGGACGGGCTTGAAGCCCCTGACGCTTCACATCACCGGCAGCAAAAAGCAGAGAGACGAGGAACGAGGAGCGTCGCTTTTTGCTGTCCGAGTGCATGTGATTGTTAGGCATTTTTTAACCTCAGCACCATCAATTTGCTATGAAGCTCGCTTTCGGGTCGCCCCTTAGCTAGTGCTGCCTCGACTTCTTTTATGACTTCAGGGGCTGCCTCGATTGCTTTTATGACCTCGGGTGGCCCAATACCCTGAACCCAATCTGGCAGCTCATCGTTAGTTTCAAATGTTTCATCCGTGAATCCGAGCTTTTGGTACGCTGTCCATGGAAGCCCTCCTGCCAACACAGAGAACGAAAAGAGATCATCTGGCGTTCCAGGGGCGATTACAGCCTCGTAGTCATGCTCCTTGGCCCAGCGAACGGATGCCTGAGCCAAGGCAGTTCCAATGCCCCGCCCGAAATACCTTGAATCTGCGTCATCAGACTGAGCAAAACTCTCGATAGAACGACCAACGTGAAAACAGGCATGGCACCAAACCGGGCCAGAGATATCTAAGCACCCGTTAAGTACACCGTTCACATAGGAAGGGCGGCTCCAATCTGGCCACAGGTCGGTGGACCCATGAGGAAGGATCAAGCGGTAGCAATGCAACTGGGCTATGCATTTGTCACCGTCCCACGCGCAGAAACCGATAATCTCTTGTGTCTTAAACAGTGTCTCGATTCTGCCGCCGTCCGGTAGACAGCGAATCAATACCTTACCTAGATCTTCCCGCCGGATCGGGGATATTTTAATCGCATGTCCTTCTGGTGATGTGGGGTTGGTGATTCTCATGACTGATGCCTAACTACATGTCGACGGCCCATCGCCGCATATCACCGCCCCGCCGCCTGCGGGATAACCGCGATTCATTCGAAAAATCAAAACGTTCCCCAATATCGCAAAGCCTCGGCCGCAGGGCGATATGTGACTGATTGGTCGCATATCCGTTTAGGCGACAGAACGGTCGTATATCACCCCGCATGTTGTCGACAAATTCCACGGGCTATCAGCAAGTTATCAGATCAGCCGGCGGATAGCACGGCGCCGCATTTGCATTCATGTATCGGCCGGCATGTCGGCCATTGGCCGGTTTCGGTCCTCCAGCCGTGGTGAACGCGGACGCCCTCCATTTGGCCGAAAGGCCCAAGACTCGCCCCTGCCGTTCGGTCGCCTGGGCCAGCACCGTGCGATTACGCCCGGCATGCTTGGCCGCGTAGAGCGCGCCATCGGCGGCACTGACCAGGCGGCCGTAGTCGTAACCCTCGGCAAGCCCTTCCGGCAGTTGAGCGACGCCGAAGCTGGCCGTGCCATCGATGGCACGGCCCTCGCCGATGTCGATGCGCGTCCCGGCAACCGCCTCGCGCAGCTTTTCCGCCACGCCGAGGGCGGCCTCGCTACCGGTGTTGGGCAGGATCAGCACGAACTCCTCGCCCCCGTAGCGGGCCAGGATGTCCGCCTCGCGGCAGGCCGCGCGTGCCAGCCGCGCGATCGCCAGCTGCACCCGGTCACCGGCATCGTGGCCAAAGCTGTCATTGATCTCCTTGAACAGGTCGAGGTCGAACATGATGCAGCTGAGCCGGTAGCCGTAGCGCAGCGCACGCTGAATCCCGTTGCCCAGGCGGTCGTCCCGGTGCCGCTCATTGATGCCGACCGCCGCCCGGCAAGGCCGCCGCCATCCGGTCTGCATTCGAATCTAGCACCGGGATGGCGATCGGCAAGTGCAGCAAGCGACGCCCCCATGGCCGGTGCCGTTGACGCCCGTCAGGTCCGGACCAGGAACTCCCTGCGGCCAGGGGCTTCTAACCAACCGAATCGCCGCGAACTCCCGGACGCCCGAACGCCGGCGTGCCCCACCGTTTCTCCCACGGCGGGCGGCCTTCCCGAACGACGTCCCCAAAGGGCATCGCGACGACTGCAGCGTCATGGCGCATGGCGCCCGACCACTCGTTGTTGCTGTTCCCGCCGTTGCCGGTGACCACCGCAGGCGGCAGCTCCGCGCACTTCGGCGGCTTCGCGCTCTATGGCCACATGGCGGCCCCACAGGGCCGCCGCCCAGTCCGTCCGCGCGCCGAAGGCGCAAGCAAAATCGGCATCGTCGCACCCAAAAGGAGCCTGGTCATGCCCGACGACATCGACAGCCGGAACGCTGAAACACTCTCCACCGACGAACTCTTCGCACGCCTGCAAAGCTCGGCCCAGGGGCTCTCCGCCACCGAGGCCCAAGACCGCCTGCAGCGCTTCGGCCGCAACGCCCTGGAAGAGAAACACGTCAGTCCGCTGCTGCGCTTCCTGGGCTATTTCTGGGGCCCGATCCCGTGGATGATCGAAGTCGCCGCGGTGCTCTCTGGGGTGGTCCAGCGCTGGGACGATTTCGTCATCATCCTGGCGCTGCTGGTGTTCAACGCGATCATCGGCTTCTGGCAGGAATTCAAGGCTACCAACGCCCTGGAGGCGCTCAAGAACCAGCTCGCACTCAAGGCGCGCGCGCTGCGCGACGGCGGCTGGGGTGAGATCGAGGCGGCGGAACTGGTCCCCGGCGACATCGTCCGCCTGCGCCTGGGCGACATCATTCCGGCCGACGTCAAACTGATCGAGGGCGACTATCTCGCCGTGGACCAGTCGGCACTCACCGGCGAATCACTGCCGGTGAACAAGAAGGCGGGCGAGATCGCCTATTCGGGCTCGGTGGCCAAACAGGGCGAGATGGTCGCACTGGTGATCGCCACCGGCGGTTCCACCTTCTTCGGCCGCACCGCCAAACTGGTGGAGGGCGCCGGCGCCGTGTCCCACTTCCAGAAGGCGGTGCTGGCCATCGGCGACTATCTCATCTACCTGAGCCTCGCCCTGGTGGCGGTCCTGGTGCTGGTGCAGCTGTTCCGCCACGCGCCGCTGCTCGACCTGGTGCAGTTCGCGCTGATCCTCACCGTCGCCTCGATCCCGGTCGCCATGCCGGCGGTGCTGTCGGTGACCATGGCGGTGGGCGCACTGGCGCTGTCCAAGATGAAGGCCATCGTCTCGCGCCTGCAGTCGATCGAGGAGATGGCGGGCATCGACATCCTCTGCTCGGACAAGACCGGCACCCTGACCCAGAACCGGCTGACCCTGGGCACCCCGGAGACGTTCGCGGCCGCGGATGCGCACGAATTGATCCTGGCCGCCGCGCTGGCGTCCAAGGCGGAGAACGGCGACGCCATCGACCTCGCGGTGCTTGCCGGCCTGGACGATGCCAAGGAGCTCGAGCAGTTCCGGCAGACGGCCTTCGTGCCGTTCGATCCGGTGGGCAAACGGACCGAAGGCACGGTCGCTACGGCGGACGGCGGGACCTTCCGGGTCACCAAGGGCGCGCCCCAGGTCATCCTGAGACTGTGCCAGGTGGACGCGGCCACCGCGGACCGGGCGGAGGCCCGCATCGACGCACTGGCCGCGAAGGGCTACCGGACCCTGGGCGTGGCCCGCAATGATGGTGGCGAAGCCTGGCGCTTCCTCGGCATCCTGCCGCTGTTCGACCCGCCGCGCGAGGATTCCCGCGAGACCATTCAGCAGGCGAACGGGCACGGCATCGCGGTCAAGATGGTGACCGGCGACAATGCGGCAATCGCGCGGGAAATCGCCGGCCGCCTCGAGCTGGGCACGGCGATCCAGCCGGCGGGCGACCTGCTGGAGGAGGCGGCCGCCCGCGGGCATCTGTCGTCCAACGTGGCCGAACGCATCGAAGCCGCCGACGGTTTCGCCGAGGTCTTCCCCGAACACAAGTACGCCATCGTCAAGGCGCTGCAGGAGCGCGGACATCTGGTGGCCATGACCGGCGACGGGGTCAACGACGCGCCGGCGCTGAAACAGGCGGACGTGGGCATTGCCGTCTCCGGGGCCACCGACGCCGCCCGCGCCGCCGCCGACCTGGTGCTGACGGCGCCGGGCCTCTCCACCATCGTCAGCGCGGTCGAGGAGGCGCGGCGCATCTTCGAGCGGATGAATTCCTATGCGATCTACCGCATCGTGGAAACCATCCGCATCATGTTCTTCGTGGTGCTGGCGATGATCGCCTTCAACTTCTACCCGATCACCGCGATCATGATCATCCTGCTGGCCTTCTTCAACGACGTGCCGATCATGGCAATCGCCTACGACAACACCTGGCTCGACCCCAGGCCGGTCCGCTGGCAGATGCACCGGGTGCTCACGGTATCCACGGTGCTCGGACTGATCGGGGTGGTGGAGACCTTCGGCCTGCTGTGGATCGCGCGGGAATGGATGCACCTCTCCACCAATCAGATCCAGACCTTCATCTTCCTCAAGCTGGCGGTCGCCGGACATCTGACCCTGTTCGTGGCGCGCACCCGCCGCCCGTTCTGGAGCCGCCCCTTCCCCTCGCCCCTGCTGCTGTGGTCGGCAGTCGTCACCAAGCTGCTGGCAACCCTGTTCGTCGTTTATCCCTTCGGCCTGATCACGCCCATCGGCTGGAGCGATGTGGGCCTGATCTGGATCTACTGCATCGTCTGGATCTTCATCGAGGACTGGGCCAAGCTCGCGGTGTACAACCGCTTCCGGCGCAGCTCACCGCGTCACCGCAGCTTTCTCCACCTGCTGCGCAGCTGCTGCCTGCATGGCTACCAGCATTGAAACAACCCGCAGAGCACCGGCAGCGGCGTCGAGCGCCCCCGGACAGGCGAGAGGGTCAGGCCCCGGCCGACGCATCCTTGCGGACCAGGCCGGTAACGCGCCAAAACGCCAGCAACTCCTCCGTCGTGCCGTTGTAGCGTTCACGGTCGCAGCGCCCGATCCCGGGCAGGGGTTCGCCGTCGCTGTTGATCTCGCCGTCCGTGTACTGCCAGAGGGTCCAGGCCGGCCAGATCGATGGAATCTTCGCCTCCGGCCCGTACTGGGCGATCCACAGCCAGCAGCGGGAGAGCTCGGTCTCCGCCGGGTCCCGGATGCCGGCGGCGGCGATCATCTCCTTGATGGTGTGACCGGAATAGAGCCCGGGATAGCGTCCGGTATGGGCGTGAACCTCGTGCACAAACTGCTCGGCCTCGTGCAGGTTCATGTCCTCGCCCTGGGGGTTCTCCTCGAGATCCAGCACCAGCAGCGGGACTTCGGCAGCGACGGTGAGGAAGTGCTCGATCTGCGCCGCGATGCGACCGCCGGTGCCGAAGTGGTAGGCGCCGAACAGCAGCCCCGCCTCCTGCGCCCGGCGGCGGTTGGCGGCGAAGGTGGGATCGACGTAGCCGGCGCCCTGGGTGGCCTTGTGAATCACGCCGAGCACCCCGGCACCGCGCAATGCCTCGAAGCTGGCCACCTGGTTGTGGTGCGAGACGTCGATCACCGCGTCGAGCATACCCTTCCCTCCCTGTGGGCGTGGAGAATCCGTTCCCTGCGCCGGACGCGCAGGGCCGACCATAACGTAGACGATCGTCTCACGACATGCCGCCTACGCCTCACCAGCGGGCGGAGACGGCCACCCCGTAGCGGCCGTCGGCCGCCAGCGGGCGCACGCTCATCGACTTGTAGGGGGTGGTGAACCAGTAACTGCTGAGGGTCCCCACCAGGGCGCCGCCGGCGACGTCCCAGCGGTCGTGTTTGTGGGCCTCGATACGGCTGTAGCCGACGAAGACGGCGCCGAGGTAGGCCGGCACGGACCAGGCCCAGCCGTAGCGTCTCTGGATGAAGGCCGCCCCCTGGAAGGCCGAGGCGGTATGGCCCGACGGGAAGGAGAGGTTGTTGCTGCTGTCGGGGCGCTTCTTGTGCACCGCGTACTTGAGGGCGTAGACCACCGCGATGTCGGTGGCAAAGGATTTGTAGAACTGGGTCCGACCCTCGCCGTCGTCGAGGGCGAAGGTGGTGGCGTAGCCGATGGCCGGGATTGCGATCTGCAGCACCGTGCCGGCGGTCTCTATGCTGTCCGCGCGCGCCGGGCGGGCCGCAGCCGCGGCCAGCGCCAGGCCCAGACCAAGCAGGAGCCACTGCTTGCGGCCTACCATCACACGCCTCCGCGGGAGACCGGTATGGCCGCCGATTCTCCCACCGCCCGCGTTAAGGCAAGCTGAATCCCCTTCGGTCCCCCCGACTGGCCTTGCAGGCAGTCGGCGAGGATCTCCGCCATACGGTCGATCTCCTCCGCGCTGACGTTGAGCGCCGGCATGAAGCGCAGGGTGTTGGGCCTGGGCGCGTTGAGCAGCAGGCCCTGCGTCAGGGCCCGGGCCGCCACTGCCGGCGTATCCACGCCGGGGAGTTCCAGGGCCAGCAGCAGGCCCCGGCCGCGCAGTTCGCTGCCCGGGTGGCCGGCGGCCAGCGCCTCCAGACGCCGGCGCAGGTGGGCGCCCGCATCGACCACCCCGGCGAGGAAGCCCGGCGCCAACAGGCTCTCCAGCACCGCCGCACCGGCTGCGGTCATCAGCGGGTTGCCGTTGAAGGTGCCGCCCTGGTCGCCCGGCTCGAAGCAGCAGACCTCCTCGCGGGCCAGCAGCGCGGCCAGGGGCACGCCGCCGCCGAGTCCCTTGCCCAGGGTCATGATGTCGGCCTCGACCCCGCTGTGCTGGTAGGCGAACAGGGTCCCGGTGCGGCCCATGCCGGTCTGGATCTCGTCGAGGATCAGCAGCACGCCCCGCTCGCGGGTCAGCCGGCGCAGGCCACGCAGGTAGTCGTCCTCCGCCGGCACCACGCCCGCCTCGCCCTGAATCGGCTCCAGCATCACCGCCACGGTCCTGTCGCCGATCGCGGCCTCGACGGCCGCCAGGTCGTTGAGCGGCACCTTGGGGAAGCCGGGCACCTTGGGCTCGAACAGGTCCCGCCACTGGGGCTTGCCCGAGGCGGACATGGTGGCCAGGGTACGGCCGTGGAAGCCGTGCTCGGTGGTGATGATCTCGAAGGCGCCGTCGCGGTGGCGCGCGCCCCATTTGCGCGCCAGTTTGATCGCGCCCTCGTTGGCCTCGGCACCGCTGTTGGCGAAGAAGACCTGGTCAAAGGCGCTGTGACGCACCAGCAGCTCGGCCAGGCGCAGCGACGGCGCGTTGTAGTAGGCGGGACTGCAGTTGATCAGCCGCCCGGCCTGGTCGCGGATGGCCTCGACCACCGGCGCCGGCGCGTGGCCGAGGCAGTTCACGGCCCAGCCCTGAATGAAATCCAGGTAACGGCGCCCATCGCTGTCGCTGAGCCAGGAGCCCTGCCCCTCGACAAAGACGATTTCGGGGCGGGCGGCGATCTGCATCAGGGCCTGATAGGGATTTTTCTTGGGCATGACGGAATCCTCGACGAAAGTGACGGGGCGCCGCCGGCAGCGGCCGGCAGCGCAACTGGGACCTGAGCCGCCCGTACGGGCGACTCAGTCCTTTCGTCGGAGGGTGGCTTCCAGGTCGTGCAGGAACTGGGCGTAGATTGCAGCGGTGGCGGAATTGATCGCCTCCACCGCGGCGGCCACGCCGGGGCCGCTGGCAGCGACGCTGCGCTGATAGTCCTTGAGCAGGCGCACCTTGCCGTCCGCGTCGGTGACCACCAGTTCGAGGGCGACCACGGCCCGCGGCCGGCTGCCGGTCACCTGCTCCAGGCGCTTGATGCGCCCGCTCAGGCGGTAGTCGGGATGGATCCGCAGCTCCGGGGTCACCACCTGGCGGGCGACGCCGGCGTCGCGCAGGTAGTCGACCATCTGTCCCTGCAGCATGGCCGCGGGGGCGTCTACCCAGTAGTGGTAGTTGTAGGTCTGCAGCTCGTGGGGCTTGGCGCCGGATTCGTAGACCAGCGGACGGTTGCCGAGCAGCGCGCCGGCGTCGAAGCGCTGCACCTGCAGCACGCCGTCCAGCAGCGGCGCGACCAGGCGGGCCGGCGCCTGCTCCAGGCTGATGCGGTAGTAGTGGTCCGCCGGCACCGGCGGCGCACTGCTGCAACCGGCCACCAGCAGCGCAATCAGAGCCACACCCGCCAATCGTTTCCCTGCCATCTGCATCCCCTTACTGCGCCGCGTCTTTCGGCGGCTTGCTGCTAAGCAGCAGAGACGGATTCTGCCGTATCTGGCGGCTGAATTCATAGAAGTTCCGGCTGCTCAGGTCGAGATTGTGGCTGATCGAGTCGATCTGGCCCGCCAGCACCTCCATCACGTGGCGCATGTCCTCCATCGAGCGGGTCACGGTGGGGTCGTTCTTGGCCACCAGGCTGTCGCTGTCCTGGATCAGCTTGTCCAGCAGCGCGCGGGTCTTGGCCAGGTCGCTGGTGAGCTCGGAGAACTGCTTGGAGGCCTTCGCCAGGTTGTCCAGGGCCTGCTCGATGCGGGTCTGGTTCTTGTCGTTGAACAGATCGCTGAAGCCCTTGCCGCCCTGGTTCATGCGTTCGGCGAAACTCTGCAGTTCCTTGGTGATCTGCGGCGTGCGCGCGTTGAGCTGTTCCACCATCGCCCGCAGCTGCGCCACCATGCCCTTGCCGTCGCTCTCCAGGATGTCGCCGAAGCTGCCCACACTCTTGTTCAGGTTGGCCAGCAGCGGCTTGATGCTGTGTTCCGAGAGGTCGGTGACCTGGGCCGCGATGGAGGACATCGCGCCCATAAGGTTGACCGCCTCGCCGCCGGTGACCTGGGTGCCCGGCTTGAGCGCCTGCTTGCTGTCGCCGGCATGGATGTTGATGGTGACCGCGGCCAGCAGGCCGCTGGAGGTGATCTGGGCCACGCTGTCCTCGGGAATCTGCCAGCCGCTCTTGACGCTGAAGTTGACCCGGAAGCGCACCTGGCCCTCCTGCTGCACCGGCACCACCTCCTCCACCTGGCCGATGGGGTAGCCCTGGTAGAGCACCTGGGTGCCGTACTTGATCCCGGAGACGTTGTCGTAGACCGAGTAATAGCTGTCGGTGGCGCCGGTGCGTCCCGTGAGCATGGCCACCGAGACCACCAGGCCGATGAGCATGGCGAGCACGAAGGTGCCGACGATGATGTAGTTGATCCGGTTGTTGCGCATGCCAACGTCCTGAGTCGGGGCCTAGAGGCCCGCGTTGAGTATCACCTGTTCGCCGGTGAGGCGTTCCAGATAGGCGTCCACGTCGAGGTCGTCGTCCTCGGCGCGCCGGTTGAGCAGGTTCTGGATGCGTTCGCTCTTTGCCGCCTTGAGCTCGTCCACCGTGCCGACGAAGAGAATCTCGCCGCGGTCGAGCACGGTGATCCGGTCGGCGATCTTGAAGGCGCTCTCCAGTTCGTGGGTGACCACCACGATGCTCATGCCCATGGCGTCGCGCAGGCGCAGGATCAGGTCATCCAGGGCCGAGGAGACCACCGGGTCGAGACCCGCCGACGGCTCGTCGCAGAACAGCAGTTTGGGGTCCATGATGATCGCCCGGGCCATGGCCGCGCGCTTGATCATGCCGCCGGAGAGCTCCGACGGCATCAGCCCCTCGAAGCCGGCCAGGTTCACCACCTCCAGCTTGAGCCGGACCATGATCTCCATGGTCTTGTGATCCAGGTTGGTGTGCTCGTAGAGCG
>CAZMMH010000048.1:0-11099 GCA_964567315.1 uncultured Gammaproteobacteria bacterium | reverse complement strand
ACTCGTCGGCGCAGCGCACATCGTAGCCGTAGCTGGAGGTGCCGTAGGAGACGATCCGATGGCCATCCATCTCGCGCACCTGCCCGGGCTCGAAGGGCTCGATCATCCCCTGCTGCTCGGCCATGCGACGGATCCACTTATCGGCTTTGATGCTCATCCAACCCCTTCCCCTCAAAAGAAAAACCGGCGGCCCGACGGCCGGCCGACCATTATATGAGGGACAAGTCGAAATGGCACCCCGGCCCATGGGGAAGACCAATGTCGGGACATTTCGCCTTTAGCGCGCTGTCACGTGCTGGCCCGCGCCCCGACCATTCAGCAGGCCGCCTTGAATCGGCCATCGGTACCCTGACGGCAGGGATCGAAGGCGGGGCGGATTGGCTCGATGAGCTTCGCCCAGGTCCGCTCGTGCGCCCTCTGCAGGGCCCGGCCCACGGGACCCAGGCGGCCCAGGTACGGCCTCAACGCCGGGGCGGGGAAGGCGCAGGGTACGTTGATTGGCGCCATGTCGATATCGCACCACCCGCTCTCAGCAGGAATGCTTTCAACCCGGGCACGGTCGGCAAATTCGAACTGACCCGGCCCATCCGGCACGCGCCGGGAAACCCCCGGAAGCAAGGGTTCGACGGCCACGGTCATGCAAGGATCCTCCGCCGGGATGCGCCACGCGATGCAGCAAAGTCCGGCACCGCCGGAAGCGACGCCGCCCAAATTCGCGAGGGCTCGGACCGGATCGTCGAAAAACATGACACCGAACCGTGAAATGATCATGTCGAAGGCCGCGGCGTCGAATCCGTAGGTCTGCGCGTCGGCGCAGACGAAGAGCGGGCCTCCGCCATAGGAAATGTCATCAAAGGCGACGGTCGAGGCACTGTCCGGAATGGGTAGCGACACCATACGCCCGCCGGGAAATTTAGGGCCTGGAACCCCGCCCGCCGAAGAGTCGAAACCCTTTCTGCCGGGAATCAGCTTCATCTCTCGGGCTGCTGCCAAGAACGAAAAAAACGGAAAGATCAGATCTCAATCCCTCCGCCCCTTGTTAACGGGCACTCTTGCGCCACCCCTGTCACTTCCGAAAATTCGCGTTTGCCACCTACCCCTTGGGCAGGCAACTGGTGGGTGTCCGCCACTCTCCACGCCACTCTCCAGGCCCGTATTGTTCCCGATGTGGGCGAGAACGATGTCAGCCGCTGGGCCGGAGCACTGCGCAAGGCAATCTGCGCGGCGCCATCAATCAAGGAGCGCACCACCACGGCGAACTTCGGCGACAACCTGACGGCATGGATCAAGCGAGCCGACGACAACCTCTACCGAGCCAAGTCCAATGCGTGTTCGCCTAAATGGCTCCAACGAGGACGGGTGGCATGCCCCACCAAAGTTGGCTAAATGACGTGAGGATACTTCGTCGAGTGGAGAAAGAAATAGTCCTGTTTGGAATCGTGGCGGGTCCAGTCGTCAACTTCCGCGAGGTCGCCCAAAGCATCGGGCAGATAGGGACGATAGCCCAGTTCGCCGAGCAGTTCGAACACTCGGGCCGCGTCACCACCGATACGGCGATGGAAGCCAGGATCGATCTCGCAATAGATTCCCGGCCGATCCCGTTCCAAGGTCGCACGGCCGCCGGCGAAGACGTTGAATTCGAACCCCTCGACGTCGCACTTGATAAAGTCGACGTGCTCGATGCAGCGATCCGCACAGAACCCGTCCAAGGTATCGACCGCCACCCTCTCGCGAATGCCGTTCCCATTGGCGACATCGCTAATGTACGCAAGGGAAGGCTGTGGCTTGCCGTCGCTCTTGAGCGGGATGGTCATCGCGACTTCCCCGCGCGTATCCGACAACGCGCTGGCAACCACTTCCACCTGACGCAGGCGGCGCAGTTTCACCATATCGGTGAGGATCCGCCGCGGATAGACCAGCGGCTCGAAGCTGTAGACACGCCCTTCCGGCCCCACCAACGAAGCGGCAAAGGTGGTAAAACGGCCAATGTTGGCCCCAATATCGAACATCACACCACCTTTCGGCACGAAACGTTCGATCAGCCCCACCCCGGGCTCGGCGATTCGCAAAAAAACGCTCTTGTACAAACGTACAAGGTAGCCGACGGAGTTCATGTAATTGTCGGTACCAATCAGCTGCCTAAGGATGCTTTTGGACATCGGTGTATTCCGGTTGAAAGATGGGGGGGTAGTCTACCTATTTGCGCTTCCTCGGCCTTCCCGACGCCTTTGCCTGAAGTTCCCTTCCGGCAACCGCCTCAAGATTGCGGACAAAACCCTGGATTTGAAGCGGCAGAAAATGTGACATATTCGCGCTTGGTATAGAGCCCTTGGGGACTGTGCCGGGACCATTTCATCTATTGCCGACACGCGAAGCGCACGCCGGCATCCCGTCAACTCAAACACCAGTCGTAACGTCGTTAGACCGGATGCGAATGCAATATTTTCATTTCGGCGGCGCCACCGAACCTGTGTAGAACGCCTCACATTCACCACCAGGCAAGATGTCTCTTCCCTTCTTCAGCAACTTGAGCACCGGCCCAGCGAGGGACTTGAGCATACTCGGTTTTTCCACCTCCGGTTTCTGGAAGCTGCCACGTATTGTCTGCTTCACCTTGGCGCAGCCCTTGGCGTCGATCAGCGCGATGGTCACGGCATCGAACCGTTCGTTGACGAAGTCGAGCCCTCCCTGCAGGGCAAGCCGGTTCTGGTCCGTCGCCATGGCCACATCCTGCGCCTGGGCCACGCCGTGCTCGACCTTCCAGTCGGAGACAAGCGTGCGGATCCGACTGTGGCCCGCTGACTTCTGCAAGAGATTGGCAAAGTTGTAGCCTTTTGTGACCACCAGACCCACAGGGCCGGCAAAGAAGAAGGCGCCGACATCCACGAGGTTGAAATTTTGACTGGACTCGAAGCGGGCGAACGCCTCATCGAGATCGGTACCGTTGACCAGGAGGTTCTTGCCGCGGAGTGAAATCCGCCCGTTGGCTGACTGGCGTATTTCCTTCGCAGTCCCGCCCTGCATCGACAGCTTCGCGGTGAAATCCATCAGCCCCTCTGCGACCTTCTGCGGCACTCGCGTCTTAAAGAACTCCTCGATGTGGAACTGCGGCAGTGAATAATCGACATGGTACAGCGGGACAGCGCCGGAAAAGTCCGCCTGCATACTTCCCGATCCGCGCGCGCCGAAGAGACGCTGGGTGACCGGCTTGAGATCGATGACCCCTTTGTTGGCACTGGCCGAGATCCTTAGATCGGACACCACGAAGTCATTTCTGCGGGCCTCCCTGCAGGCGAGCTTTGCCGTGAATGAAATCTGCTTCACGAGCTCTGCGAGTTCGCCACCCGAGAAGCGCATCTGCTTCACGTCCAGGTTGCAGTCGCTGGCCTCGAACACTTCCGCGGATTGTTTGTCGGTGTAGAGGAGGGTTGCGTCTGAAAGCGAGACTTTCGGCAAGCTCTGAGCAGGCAACGTCGAGCCAGCCGCCTCCGGCCTCTCGAAATTGAAGTTGCCACCGGCATCTCGCTCGACAGAAATCCTGGGATGTTTCAGCGCGATTGATCGGATCCGGACTTCCTGGTGCAGCAGAGGAAGGAGCGCAAGCCGCAACCGGGCCTGCTTGGCGAAAGCGACGTCCACCCCCCGGTCACGAATGTGCACGTCGTCCAGTGTGAGGCGCAAGCCAGGGAAGAACCCGATCCCCAGCCGGCCATCGATTTTGACTTCCATCCCCAATGCACTTGAGGCGGTCGCCTCCAGGCGGGGTTTGTAGATATCGGTGTCTGCAAAAAGGAGAAAAGCCACAGCGACGATGACAAGCAGCCCGATGAGGGCACCGGCGCTGAACAGGATGAGCTTACCGGTTTTGGACATTGGCCTGATCCAGACTCGCAATCACTTCGACTGGCAGCCGACACAAATGGCCCAACCGTCCGCAAGCCACCGTGAACGCCGCAACGCGGCCCGATTTTGCATAAAGTCGTTTCTCCTTGTCCGGCAACAAGGCACAACGGCTAGCTCTTCCTGCCCCCAAAGAGCAGGAGCGCACCACCAATGACGATCGCCCCGACGCCAGCCCAAACGGGGACATTCACGGTCTGTTTGTCCTTGATGGATAGTTCGATCGGCCCCAGCTTGGCCTCATGCGTGGCTTTGGTGTAGGTGAAACCCCCGTACGCCAGCCCCAGGACACCGACCACGATCAGGACGAACGCCAGGACCTTGATTGGACTCATTTTATCCCCCCTTTTCCCAGCAACTGGACTTCCCCCGGTTCAGCCGACACTTGCCGGGCATGGCCGAAAGCCCGCTCGAAGGCTTCCGGACTGACGCCACCAGGATGGCTGTGACGCCGAATTTCATTGTAGAAGACTTCGACCCAGTCGAAAATCTCGGCGCGGGCAATGAAAACACCCGTTCCCCGGAATGATCCCCAATATCTCGATCCCGCACACCAACCGCCTGAACACCCGGAGACCGAAAGATGCGAACCAAGCTGTCTGCTTCATCGGTATCTCCCAGCGGGATGAGCGTACAACGCTTCCCCAATCGGGGGTGTCCGATTTGCTCCCATCCAATCTAATCCCACCCACGCCACCAGACGATTAACCGGTATCACGGCAAGCGGTCGACGGGTGTGGATCGGCCCTTTCCTGGGAAATGTCCCTTCACGAAGGTGATGTGGTAGCAGTTGATGATCTCGCGTTCCGCCGAGAAGGTTTCAGCGGCGCCCGCCAGATAGAACAACCAGGACCTGCGGAATTTCTCGTTGAAGCGTACGGGATCGATGGCGTGAATTTCCTCCCAGTGCGTCTCGAAATTCTTCAGCCACTGGTCCACGGTGCGATGGTAATGATAGGAGCGATTCTCTATGGCCCTCACGTCCAGGCCGTATTTCTCCATGAGAATGAGCGTCTCCGCCAGGCTGGGAATGTAACCCCCAGGGAAGAGATGCTTGATCGTGCAGTAGTTGGTCGGCCGCTTTTTCATGTTGAAGGTTGAGGAAATCAGGCCGAGGCCGCCTGGACGCAGGCCGATGGCGATACTCCTTATCCATTGCTCATTGCAGTCCCGTCCTGCGTGCTCATGCACCCCGATCGAGACGAACCGGTCGTAGCGGGAGGGTTCGTCTGCCAACTCGCGATGATCTTTTTCCACAAGGGTGAGCTTGCCGCGGAAATCGCGCCCCGCCATCAGCATACGCATGCCTTCATTCTGGCTCGGGACGAGCCCGTAGCCGGTCACCTCGGCGCCGTACTTCTCCGCGGCGAGCATCGCCATGTAGCCCCAGCCGGGGCCGATTTCGATCAGCTTGTCGCCGGGGTCGAGCTGAAGCTTCTGGCAGATCAAGTCGAAGTTGTTGTGCTGCGCCTCTTCCAGGGTGCGCGTGTCTTCTTTCCAGAACCCCTCGCTGTAGCCGTAGGTATCACCGAGCACGAGATGAAAGAACTCGGTCGGCAGGCCATAGTGGAAAGCGGCATTGCGCTTGGCCTGCGCCGGGTTCTTATTGTTCTGCCGCCACTCGAGAAGGCGTCGTTTGACGAAGGTCAACGGATGCTCGAAGCGCCCGTAGGGCTTCCGAAAACCGATGTTGATCAGCCTGCGCAGGCCTTGCTCGCCGACGATATCGACGTCGCCGTTGAAGTAGGACTCGAGGAATTCAAACATCCCGCCGAGCGCCATGCGCCATTCCGCGGCGCGGTTCCGGATGACAATGGTGACGTCGGGATCGCCGAGACGCGTGCTGTGGTGGGTACTGTTGTCCGAGAAGACGACCTTAAGGTGATATTTCTGGCCCTCGGCAACGCTGTCGACGATGCGCCGGATCAGCTCTCTGACCATGGCGGCTCCGAGGGATCAGCGGCGCATGAATACGCCGTAGCCCATGTCTGCATACAGCCTCCCAAATGTAATCGACGCAGATTTTATCCAGCACGCCGAGGGATTGGAATTTGCTTGGCGACCGCGAAGCGTCAGAAACCGAGGAATAGGAATCTTCTTCGCAGCTGCGAAGCCTCGGAAACCGCACTCACTCCGAGAACCGCCCGCAACCCCACGACCACCAATTGCTTGTCGCGTTTCCCCGTGTTTTTAGCAGTATTCCGCCCACCCATCCACCCCTCAACCCACCCCAATTCGTCGGGCCGCTGCCCACCCACGATTCCGCGGTTCACGCGCAAGCCACTCGCCGCGGCCCTCAAGCAATCGGCGGCAACGGCGCATGCATCAACGGAATCCGTCCGCCCGCGGCTCACTCCCGCACCTCGGGCGGCGCCCGCGACGGCGGGCTCGGTCCCCAGGCGCCACATGCCGCAGGATCGGCTCGATTACTGCCGGAAACACGTTACATGCAGGTTGCAGATACGTGAGTTGCATAGTGACATCGACACCCACGCCAGCGCCGGCGCAACGCCTTCGGCCCGATGATGTCGCTGAACATGCTGATCGAAACCGGTGACGGCATCGACTTCACCGGCGCCGAACTCGCCGACGGGTGCGATGAGGTGGGACTCGCGCGGAGCGAAGTCGTGCGCTTGGCCGGGCCCTGCAGCGCCGCCATCGCCTACAAGTGACATCGGCGCGGCCAAAGGAGGAATCCTTGCCGGCCGCGGCGTGACTATTTCTTTCGATTGCGCGCAAACATGTGGGCGGGCGCAGTCCAACGCCCGCTGCGTGCAGTGATGCCGCTGGCGCAGCCGGTCGCGTACTCGGTGACCTCCTCCAGGGTGCCCCGGTGGAAGCCGGTGATCCGCGATGCATTGCACGCGAGGACATAACGGTACCAGTCGTCGCCGGCGGCCCCGTTCGGCCCTCGAACCTTCTCCATCTCGATCACCTCGTAGTCTCGGCGCACGCCGCCGCGCGGCGGCGCCGGCTCCGCCTTCGGCGGCGGGGCGACGGCCTCGACTGTCGGCACGAAGGGGCCTTCGGCCTCGCACACGGAGAGGATCGCACCGTCGAGCGGCCGTCCATCGAATTCCTCAATCGCCTTGCGCGCGGAGGACTCGTCCATCTCGACCAGGCCGAATCCACCGACGTCGCGCGCCGGATCGCTCGGGGTGATCCACAGGAATGCTATCGGCCCGTGGCATTCGAACAGGGTACGCAAACGGGCGGCATCGGTTCGTTCGGACAGATTGCCTACATGGATCATCGTCATGGGCAGGATCCTCGGTACGGGTCGGCCTTGCGCAGGCGGGACCAGGGCTGAGGCGCGCACCGTGGGTGCAGGTGCGAGCATCGACTGGCCGTCGGCACGCGCCACGGCGACGGGCGCAAACAAGCGGCAAAGAGGTGAGGTTGTCGGGCGACGGAACTTGCGGCAAGGGCCCGAATTCGGCCCCGAATGGGCCGGTCTGTAGCCAGTCTACTCTCTATCCGACTGGAAAGCTTGGGCGGGAAACCAACGGCGCACGCGGCCGAGACCGAGGCGGCCGCACTGCACCAGGCCCGCAGCAAAACGACGGCAGCGTCGCAGCGGCTGCCGCGCCGGGATCACGGCGTTCGCCGCAATGCGTACAAGGCGATCCCCAGAAACAGCAGACTGGGAAAGGCCGCGGCGAAGATGGGATTGAAGCCGTAGACCTGTCCGAGCTGGAAATAGGTGCGGTTGAGCAGGTAGAAACCGATACCCAGCAGCATGCCGAACAGTATCCGCTTGCCGCCGCCGGCATCGCGCAGCGGACCGAGCACGAACGGCACCACGAAGACCAGTAGCACCAGCAGTGAGAGCGGGCCGGCCACCTGGTTCCAGAGTGCCAGTTCGTAGCGCTTGGCGTCGAGGCCGTTGTCGCGCAGGTAACGGATATACTCCAGCAGGGACCACGACGACAGATACTCCGGGCCGCTGGACACCACCCCCAGCAGCGCCGGCCGCAGCAGGATCGGCCACGCCTCCTGCTGCGCCTTGCGCACGATCACCCGCTCCGGTTCCAGCAGACTCTGGCGCAGGTCGTTGAGAACCCAGCCCTTGCCCTCGTAGCGGGCGCTGCGCGCCCGGGTGGCGGCCTGCAGCCGCCGCTGGTCGTCAAGCTGATAGATGGTCACGTCCTCCAGGCGGCCGTCGGGACGCAGCTCCCGGGCGTAGATGAAGGCGTTGCCGTCCCGGGCCCAGACGCCGTTCAGGCTCTGCTGTACCGCACCACCACTCTTGGCGACGGCGCGGTCGGCCCGGGCCACGCGCTCGGTCGAGGGCACCACCAGTTCGCCGAGCAGTGCGCTGAACAGCGCCAGCCCCACTCCGAGCTTGAGCAGTGCGCCGATGATCTGGCCGCGGGAGATCCCGGCCGCCCGCATCACCACCAGCTCGCTGCCGGCGGCCAGCCGCCCCAGGCCGATCAGGCCGCCGAGCAGCACCGCCACCGGCAGCATGTCCTGGGCCCGCCCGGGCAGGGTCAGGAGCACGAACTGCACCGCCTGGGCAGTGCCGTAATCGAGGCGGCCGACATCCTTGAGTTCGGCGATGAAGGCGAGCACGCCGTCGACCGCTGTCAACGCCAACAGCGCCAGCAGGGTGGCCAGCAGCACCTCGCGCGCCAGGTAGCGTTCGAACAGCTTCATCAGTGTCGTGAGTCCGCGTTGCGCCACTTGGAAAGGGCTTGCCATTCCCTGCGTGGCGCGCCTTGCTGCAGCGCTTTGGGCGGGCTCTGAAATGATGAGCACTGCGGACTCACGACACCAGCTCCTCCCGCCAGTGCCCCTTGAGCCAGCGCCAGCCGAGCCGCCGCCCGACCAGGTAGATCACCAGCGCCGCGAGCAGCAGGTGCACCCACCAGAGACCCACCAGCGGCGGCAGCACGCCGCGGGTGACCCAGACCTTGGCCACCGACAGACTGTTCTCGTAAACCATATAGATGAGGATCGCGGTCAGCATCTGCCCGTGGCGCCCCTGGCGCGGCGCGCTGTAGCTCAGCGGCACCGCCAGCAGCGCCAGCAGGATGGCAGAGATGGGCATGGAGAGACGCCACTGCAGCTCGGCGATCTCGCTGGGTTTGGTACTGTGCAGCAGGTGACTGGTCGGCTTGGCGTCGAGTTTGTCCCGCGCCTTGGTGCTCACGCCGCGGCCGATGCGCACCGCATACTCCTTGTAATGCAGCACCTGGTAGTCCGCCTGCCCCGGCACGCCCTGGTAGCGATAGCCATCCTCCAGCACCACGTAACGGTCGCCGCTGTCCGGATCGACCCGCTGGCGGGCGCGGGCGGCCGAAAACAGCTGGTTCTGGCGGTTGTCGCGAATGAACACATCCTGCCAGTCGCGCCGGTCGGCCGAGATACGGTCGACGAACACCGTGCGCGCGCCGTCCTTGGATTCGTTGAAGCGGCCCGGATGGATCCCGATGATCTCGGCCGTTCGCTGGGCCCGGTCGACTACCGCGTAGCCCTCCTGCGCCGCCCACGGCGCCACGTACAGCGCGCCACCCATCAGCGCCATGAACAGCGGCAACATGAAATAGAGCACCGACTGATAGAGCCGGCCGGGGCCGATGCCGCCGGCGGCAAAGGCCGCCATCTCGCTGTCGCGATAGAAGCGGCCGAGGGCCAGCATCAGGCCGAGGAACACCGCCAGCGGCCCCAGCAGCACCGAATAGTTCAGGCTCTGCAGCAACAGCATGTGGAACACCTCGTCCACCGGCAGGTCGCCCTTGGCCGCCTCCGACAGGTTCCGCACCAGGGTGTTGCCAAGGATGATCAGCATCAGCACGCCGCCGACGATCAGCATGCCGGAGAGCGCCTCGCGCAGCAGGTAACGGTCGATGACGGGAAGGGGGGCGTGCAGTCGCATCGAGACGGCGTTCGACTTCAACCAAAGAGTATTTCGAGTAGACTAGCGGAACAATCGGGATCGCCGAAAGTACGGCGTTCCTGCGCGGCGCTACGGTAACCCCTCACGCCCGCCGCTGCAAACCGGAACCGGATACAGGAGTCATTCATGCAATTCACCCTCAAGAGCGGGGCCGCCGAGAAGCTGCGCAGCCACTGTCTGATCCTCGGCGTGTTCGAGTCGCGCCACCTTTCGCCTGCCGCGGCCCAGGTCGACCAGGCCAGTGGCGGCCATCTCAGCCGAATCCTGCGCCGCGGCGACCTGGACGGCAAGGCCGGTCAGACCCTGCTCCTGCACGACGTGCCCAACATCACCGCCCAGCGCGTGCTGCTGGTGGGCTGCGGCCCGGCCAAGGAGTTCGGCGACAACGCCTACCGCACGGCGACCGCCGCCGCGGTCAAGCTGCTCGACGCCACTGGCTCCAAGGAGGCCATCAGCTGTCTCGCCACCCTCGCGGTGCAGGAGCGCGACACCGCGTGGAAGGTGCGCCAGGCGGTGATCCACAGCGAGGAGGCGCTGTACCTCTCGGATCAAATGAAGAGCAAGAAGGAGCCGGCGCGCAATCCGCTGGCCAAGCTCGGCCTGCTGGTCGAGGGCGGCAAGCGCGAGACGGCACACGCCGAGACCGGCCTGGCCGAGGGCGTGGCGATCGCTGCCGGCATGAACCTGGCCAAGGAGCTGGGCAACCTTCCGGGCAACGTCTGCACCCCCGGCTACCTGGCCGACCAGGCGCGCGAGTTGGCCCGCAGCTACCGCTCGATCAAAACCACCGTGCTCGACCGCAAGGCGATGGAGAAGCTCGGCATGGGAGCCCTGCTCTCGGTGGCCAAGGGCAGCCGCCAGCCGCCCTACCTGATCGTGATGGAATACAAGGGCGGCCCGCGCAACGCCAAGCCGGTGGCCCTGGTGGGCAAGGGCCTGACCTTCGACGCCGGCGGCATCTCGATCAAGCCGGCGGCGGCGATGGACGAAATGAAGTACGACATGTGCGGCGGCGCCAGCGTCTTCGGCACCCTCAAGGCGGCCGCGGAACTCAAGCTGCCGATCAACGTGGTCGGCGTGGTGCCGACCTCCGAGAACCTGCCCGACGGCGCCGCCAACAAGCCCGGCGACATCGTCACCTCCATGTCGGGCCAGACCATCGAAATCCTCAACACCGACGCCGAGGGCCGCCTGATCCTGTGCGACGCCCTCACCTACGTGGAGCGCTTCGAGCCGACCGCGGTGGTCGACATTGCCACCCTCACCGGCGCCTGCGTGATAGCCCTCGGCGGCCAGG
>CAZMMH010000047.1:0-11119 GCA_964567315.1 uncultured Gammaproteobacteria bacterium | reverse complement strand
CCCAACGGCGCCGGCAAGACCACCAGTTTCTACATGGTGGTGGGACTGGTGGGCTGCGACGCCGGCCGCATCAGCCTCGATGGCCGGGAGATCACCGCCTTCCCGATGCACGCCAGGGCCCGCATGGGCCTCGGCTATCTGCCCCAGGAGGCCTCGGTGTTCCGCAAGTTGAGCGTCGCCGACAACCTTATGGCAATCCTGGAAACGCGCCCCGAGCTGAGCCCGGCGGCTCGACGACAGCGGCTCGACGAACTGCTCGAAGAGTTCCATGTCGGCCACGTGCGCGACACCCTCGGCCAGAGCCTCTCCGGCGGCGAACGGCGGCGGGTGGAGATCGCCCGGGCCCTGGCCAGCGAACCCCGCTTCATCCTGCTGGACGAGCCGTTCGCCGGGGTCGACCCGATTTCGGTGATCGACATCCAGCACATCATCCGCCACCTCTGCGAACGCGACATCGGGATCCTCATCACCGACCATAACGTGCGTGAAACCCTCGGAATCTGCGGCCGCGCCTACATCCTCAACGAGGGCCGGGTAATCGCCGAGGGCACCCCGGACCAGGTGTTGCAGGACCAGCAGGTCCGCGAGGTCTACCTGGGACATCACTTTTCCCTATGAAACCCCTCCAGGGCCGGCCACCCGGCGGCCGCCTGAGCTATACTTTTTTTGCCGGGAGCATGTATTGGCACGCTAATTGCGATAGACTTGCGTGCCCGGTAGAACCGGCCCATCCGGAGCCGCAATGAAGCAGTCGTTACAGCTCAAGCTCGGACAACAGCTCACGATGACACCCCAGCTGCAGCAGGCGATCCGCCTGCTGCAGCTGTCGACGCTCGAGCTGCAGGTCGAGGTCCAGCAGGCGCTGGACTCCAACCTGATGCTGGAGATCAACGAGGAGCAGGACGAGGGCACCGAGGGCGAGAATGAGCGGCGCACCGCGGAGGAGCAGGGCGAGGCCGCCGAGGTGCGTGACGTCGCCGACGCCTCGGCCGAATCGGTGGAGAACATCCCCGACGAGCTGCCGGTGGACAGCGGCTGGGACGACATCTACGAAAGCGGCCCGGTCTACAACGGCTCCGGCGACGAGGACCGCGAATTCGTCATCTCCGACGACAGCGGCGAGGGGCTGCAGGAGCACCTGATGTGGCAGCTGGAGATGAGCCACCTCTCGGACCAGGACCGGACCATCGCCCTGATGCTGATCGACTCCATCAGCGACGACGGCTACCTCACCACCCCCCTGGAGGAGGTGCGCGACAGCCTGGCCGACGAGTTCGAGCTGGAGATCGACGAGATCGAGGCGGTGCTGCAACTGGTGCAGACCTTCGACCCGCCGGGGGTCGGCGCCCGCGACCTGCGCGAGAGCCTGCTGCTGCAGCTGCGCCAGCTGCCGGGCGACACCGAATGGCGCCAGGAGGCCACCCGCCTGGTGGCGGAGCACCTGGCCCTGCTGGCAAGCCACGACTACACCCAGCTCAAGCGGCGCATGAAGCTCGACGACGAGGCGCTGGCCGAGACCATCCACCTGATCGAATCGCTCAACCCGCGCCCCGGCACCCAGGTGGCGCCGGCGCCCAACGACTACATCGTCCCCGATGTGTTCGTGCGCAAGTACAAGGGCACCTGGCGGGTGGAGTTGAACGTCGACGTCATCCCCCGGGTCTCGATCAACAACCAGTACGCCAACCTGGTGCGCCGGGCCGACAACAGCAGCGACAACCAGTACCTGAAAAACCAGCTGCAGGAGGCGCGCTGGTTCCTGAAGAGCCTGCAGAGCCGCAACGAGACCCTGCTCAAGGTGGCCACCGCCATCGTCGAGCGCCAGCGCGGCTTCCTCGAGTACGGCGACGAGGCGATGAAACCGCTGGTGCTGCGGGACGTGGCCGAGGCGGTGGAGATGCACGAATCGACCATTTCACGGGTTACTACCCAGAAATACATGCACACCCCGCGCGGTATCTTCGAGTTCAAGTATTTCTTCTCCAGCCAGGTCGCCACCTCCGACGGCAGCGGTGCCTCGGCAACCGCGATTCGTGCCATGATCAAGAAACTGGTGGCGGCGGAGAACCCGGGCAAGCCATTGAGCGACAGCAAGATCGCCAGCATTCTTACCGACCAGGGCATACACGTGGCCCGCCGCACGGTGGCGAAATACCGCGAGGCGTTGTCCATTCCACCGTCCAACGAACGTAAGCGGCTGGCCTGAAGACCGAAAGACAAGACCCCTGAAAGGAGCAGACAATGCAAATCAACATCACCGGCCATCACATCGACATCACCGATCCGCTGCGTGACTATGTCTCCAGCAAGCTCGACCGGCTGGTGCGTCATTTCGACAACGTGACCAACGTGCACGTTGTACTGACCGTCGAAAAGGAGAAAATTCGCAACAAGGCCGAGGCCACCATGCACGTCAGCGGCGGCAACCTGTTCGCCGACGCCGTCGACGAGGACATGTACGCCGCAATCGACGCACTGGCCGACAAGCTGGACCGCCAGGTGAAGAAGCATAAGGAGAAGGTGACGGACCATCACCGCTCTGAAGGCTCGTTGAAGAATCAGGCCTTCGAGTAACAGCTAGCGTGCCGGGACCTGCCAGGGGGGCGGGTCGCGGTGCTGGACCGAGCCATGCATATCATCGATCTACTCACCCCCGACCGGGTCGCCTGCAACGTGCAGGTCTCCAGCAAGAAACGCTGTCTGGAACTGCTCGGCGAGCTGGCCACCTCGGGGACCCCGGAAATCACCGCCGGCAACGTGTTCGACAAGCTGGTCGAGCGCGAGCGCCTCGGCAGCACCGGCCTGGGCCACGGCGTGGCAATCCCGCACTGCCGGGTCAGCGGCGTGGGCGAGGCCCTCGGCGCCTTCGTCAAGCTGGAGTCCCCGATCGACTTCGACGCCGCGGACGGCCAGCCGGTGGACCTGCTGTTCACCCTGGTGGTGCCCGAGGCGGCGCCCCAGGAACACCTGCAGCTGCTGGCCCAAGTCGCCGAACTGTTCAGCGACGCCGGCCTCTGTCAGCGCCTGCGCGCGGCACGCGACGGCGACGAGTTGTACGCCCTGTTACTCGATCAGCGGCAGCATCAACGCGTCACGGCATGAGCGAACCCGTCACCGCCGGCAGCCTGTACCAGCACCTGCAGGAGAAGCTGCAGCTGAGCTGGCTGGCGGGAGAGGCCGGCGGCGGGCGCGAGGTGCGCACCGACGACATGCACAGCAGCGGTTCCGCCATCGCCGGCCATCTCAACGTCATCCATCCCAACCAGATTCAGGTCATCGGCCGCGAGGAGACGCGCTTCCTCGACGGTCTGGGCAAGAACTCGCGCCAGGACATCATCCGCCAGCTGTTCTCGGACTACACGGTGATCATCCTGATCACCGGCGGGCAGACCCCGGAACCGCTGTTCCTGCGCCTGGCCAAGGAACACGGCACCCCGCTGATGACCAGCACGCTGGCCAGCCACGAGGTGGTCAACCAGCTGCAGTACTTCCTTTCCGGTCTGGTGGCCGAACGCATCACCCTGCACGGGGTGTTCATGGAGGTGATGGGCAGCGGCGTGTTGATCACCGGCCCCAGCAGCGTCGGCAAGAGCGAACTGGCCCTGGAGCTGATCAGCCGCGGCCATCGCCTGGTGGCCGACGACGCCCCCGAATTCGCCCGCATCACCCCCGACATCATCAGCGGCAGCTGCCCGCCCCTGCTGCGCGACTACCTGGAGGTGCGCGGCCTGGGGGTGCTCAACGTGCGCGCCATGTACGGCGACAACGCGATCAAGCACAATAAGTACCTGCGCCTGATCATCAACCTCGAGCATATGGACAGCGAACGCCTGCAGGAGATCGACCGGCTGCGCGCCAACCAACGTATGCGCAAGGTCCTCAATGTGGACGTGCCCGAGCTGACCCTGCCGGTGGCCCCCGGGCGCAACCTGGCGGTGCTGGTGGAGGCGGCCGTACGCAACTACCTGCTCAGCCTGCAGGGCATCGACGCCGGCGAGATGTTCATCGACCGGCAGCAGCGTTTCATGGAGCAGTCGACGTCGTGAAACTGATCATCGTCAGCGGCCTGTCCGGCTCCGGCAAGAGCGTCGCGCTGCACACCCTCGAGGATCTCGACTATTACTGCATCGACAACCTGCCGGTGAGCCTGCTGCCCGCCTACGCCGCGCGCATGCACGATGACGACGACGAGATCCACCGCCACTCCGCGGTAGCCATCGACGCCCGCGGCCGGGCCGACGAACTGGCCCAGTTTCCACGCATCCTGCACGAACTCAAGCAGGGCGGCATCGATTGCGAGATCATCTTCCTGCAGGCCGACGACGAAACCCTGCTCAAACGTTTCAGTGAAACCCGCCGCAAGCATCCGCTGAGCAACGACGAGGTCTCCCTGGCCGAGGCCCTGCGCCTGGAGCGCGAGCTGCTGGGGCCGATCGCCGCCAACGCCGACCTGATCATCGACACCACCCACAGTAACGTGCACCGCCTGCGCGACATGCTGCGCGAGCGGATCGGTGCCGACGACAACCCGGGCCTGTCGCTGATGTTCGAATCCTTCGGCTTCAAGCACGGGGTGCCGGCCGATGCCGACTTCGTGTTCGACGCCCGCTGCCTGCCCAACCCCTATTGGGAACCGCATCTGCGCCCGCTCACCGGGCGCGACGAGGAGGTGGCCGGGTTTCTTGCCGGCCAGCCCCTGGTGGCGGAACTGGCGCAGACCCTGGAAGGTTTTCTCGAGACCTGGATTCCGCGCTTCGAGGCCGACAACCGCAGCTACATGACCGTGGCCATCGGCTGCACCGGCGGCCAGCACCGCTCGGTCTACCTGGTCGAACGCCTTGCCACCCATTTCCAGGCACGCCGCGACAACGTGCTGATTCATCACCGGGAGCTGACATGAGCATCGGCCTTCTGCTCATCACCCACAACCGCATCGGTGCGGAACTGCTCGATACCGCGCGCAGCATGCTCGGCGACCGGCTGCCGCTGGCGACGCAGGCGCTGGCGGTCAACCGCAACTGCGACCCGGACCGCATGCTGGACAGTGCTCGCACCATGCTCGCCGAGCTGGACGGCGGCGACGGTGTGCTGGTGCTCACCGACGCCTACGGCTCCACCCCGAGCAACATCGCCAACCGGGTCGGCACGGGCGACCGGGTGGCGGTGGTCGCCGGGGTCAACCTGCCCATGCTGGTACGGGTGCTCAACTACCCGGAGCTGGGTCTCACCGAGCTGAGCCGGAAGGCCTGCAGTGGCGGCCGCGACGGCATCGTCAACTGCAGCGAAGGGGAGGGCGGCTGAGGTGGTCGAATCCGAAATCACCGTGATCAACCGGCTCGGCCTGCACGCCCGCGCGGCGGCCAAGTTCGTCTCCCTCGCCTCCGGCTTTCAGGCGGAGGTGACGGTTACCCGCGAGGGCCGCGAGGTCAACGGCAAGAGCATCATGGGGGTGATGATGCTGGCCGCAGGCCAGGGCAGCGTGCTCTGCCTGCGCGCCGAGGGACCGGACGAGAGCGCGGCGATCGCCGGGCTCAGCGAGCTGATCAACGACCGCTTCGGCGAGGATCAGTAGGGCGCGGGTCGATGAGCCTGGCCCTCCAAGGGATTGGCGTCTCCCGCGGCATCGCCATCGGCCGCGCCCACGTCATCCAACACAGCCAGATCGAGGTCCCCGAGATCAACCTCGCCCCGCCCCTGGTGGAGCGTGAGATCACCCGCTTCCTGGCCGCGGTGGAGGCAGCCAAGCTTCAGCTCAACGGCATTCGCGAACACATCCCCAGCGGCACCCCCGCCGACATCGCCTCCTTCATCGACACCCACCTGTTGATGCTCGACGACGTGATGCTCAAGCACGAACCGGTGCGCTTGATCCGCGAACACCGGATCAACGCCGAGTGGGCCCTGCGCCAGCAGCGTGACGCCCTGGTGGCGGTATTCGAGCAGATGGACGACCCCTACCTGCGTACCCGCAAGGACGACGTCGAACACGTGTTCGGCCAGGTGATGCGGGTACTGATGAAGGAGGGCGAGGTCGAGAGCCAGGAGGAGCTGCGCGGCGGCGTGGTCTTCGCCGACGACCTGACCCCGGCCGACACGGTGCTGATGCAGAGCATGGAGATCGCGGCCTTCGTCACCGAATCGGGCGGTCCGCTGTCGCATACCGCGATTCTCGCCCGCAGCCTGCGCATCCCGGCGGTGGTCGCCGCCCAGGGCGTGACCCGCTGGGTGCGCGACGGCGACACGGTGGTCATCGACGGCGACTACGGCGACATTCTGGTCGACCCGGACGAGCGCAGCCTGGAGCACTACCGACTTCGTGCCCGCGACGAGGCCCGCCGCCAGACCGCCCTGAAACGGCTCAAGGGCGAACCGGCGCGGACCCGCGACGGGCTCGACGTCCAGCTCTACGCCAACATCGAACTGCCCGACGACGTGCGCGAGGCCAACCGCAGCGGTGCCGATGGCGTGGGCCTGTTCCGCACCGAGTTCCTCTACATGAACCGTGCGGACACCCCCAGCGAGGAGGAGCAGTACGCCGCCTACCATCACGTGGTACGCGCGCTCAAGGGACGGCCGGTGACCATTCGCACCCTCGACCTGGGCGCCGACAAACAGGTGGACGCGGGCCGTGCCAGCGCGGTCTGCAACAACCCGGCCCTGGGCCTGCGGGCGATCCGCCTCTGCCTCCACGACCCCGCCCTGTTCCGGCCGCAGCTACGGGCGATCCTGCGCGTCTCGGCGGAAGGACCGGTGCGCCTGATGCTGCCGATGATCTCCAACCTGGATGAGGTCCTGCAGGTGCGCCTGCTGATCGAGCAGACCCGACAGGAGCTGCAGGACGAGGGTATTCCGTTCGACCCCAAGCTGCCGGTGGGTGGCATGATCGAGGTGCCGGCGGCGGCGATCTCGGCCCACCTGTTTGCCCGCCACCTGGACTTCTTTTCGGTCGGCACCAACGACCTGATTCAGTACACCCTGGCCATCGACCGCACCGACGAGGCGGTCAACTACCTCTACGCCCCGCTGCACCCCGCCGTGCTGCGCCTGATCCAGCTGACCCTGCAGGCGGGCCGGCGGGCCGGCATTCCGGTCTCGATGTGCGGCGAAATGGCCGGCGACCCCTACTACGCCCCGCTCCTGCTGGGCATGGGCCTGACCGAGTTCAGCATGCAACCCGCGGCGCTGCTCGAGGTCAAACGGGTGATCACCGAGGCCGACGCCCGGGAACTGCAGACGAAGACCGAGCGCGCCCTGCACTCGGGAGATCCGGAACGGCTACGGCGCTTGCTCGACCGACTGCAGGCCGGTGACTGACCGGCGGTAGCTCGCCGGCCGCCACCGTCTGCCGCTTTCCACCGCTCCGCGCTGTCACCTCCCAGCCCCCGCTTGTTACACTGCCAGCGGCAGCCGGGCAGCTGCATCCCTCCCACCGCGACCGGGACATGCCGATGAGCGAAGCCACCGACCAGGACAACAGCCGCAGCCGCCTGCACAATCTCACCGAGGCCCTGCAGAGCGGCACCCTGCTCAAGGTCCGGCTGATGCTCAACACCCTGCATCCCGCCGAGATCGCCCATTTGCTCGAATCCCTGCCGCCGGCCCGGCGGCGCCTGGTCTGGGAGCTGGTCGACCCCGAAAGCGACGGCGAGGTCCTGGCCAACGCCAACGACGAAGTGCGCGCCGCACTGATCCGGGAGATGGAACCGGAGGAGCTGGTGGCGGCCACCGGCGGCCTCGACATGGACGACCTGGCGGACATCCTCCAGGACCTGCCGGACGTGGTCACCCGCGAGGTGCTGCAGTCCATGGACAAGCAGTACCGCCATCGCCTGGAGGCGGTGCTCTCCTACCCCGAGGCCAGCGCCGGCGGCCTGATGAATCTGGACACGGTGACGGTGCGGGCCGACGTCACCCTCGACGTGGTGCTGCGCTACCTGCGCCTGCGCGGCGAGATCCCGGACCTCACCGACAGCCTGGTGGTGGTCGACAGCTTCGACAAGTACAGCGGCCTGCTGCCCCTCTCCACCCTGCTCACCCGCGACCCCAGCAATACGGTGGCCGAGGTGATGGACCGCGAGGTGGAGGGGATTCCCGCCGACACCTCCGCCAGCGAGGTGGCCAACCTGTTTGAGCAGCGCGACCTGATTTCGGCCCCGGTAACCGATTCCCAGGGGCGCCTACTGGGGCGCATCACCATCGACGACGTGGTCGACGTCATCCGCGACGAGGCCGAACACTCGCTGATGGGCATGGCCGGCCTGGGCGAGGACGAGGATATGTTCGCCCCGGTGCTCGCCTCCAGCCGGCGCCGGGCGGTCTGGCTGGGCATCAACCTGGCCACGGCGTTCCTCGCCTCCTGGGTCATCGGCCTGTTCGAGGGGACCATCCAGAAGGTGGTGGCGCTGGCGGTGCTGATGCCCATCGTCGCCAGCATGGGCGGCATCGCCGGCAGTCAGACCCTGACCCTGGTGATCCGCGGCCTGGCCCTCGGTCACGTGGAGGAGAGCAACGCCCGCTGGCTGATGCTGCGCGAACTGGCGGTGGGCGCCCTCAACGGCCTGCTCTGGGCCTTCGTGGTGGCGGCCATCGCCACCGCCTGGTTCGAGAGCCTGAAGATCGGCGCGATCATCGCCGCGGCCATGATCATCAACCTGCTGGTGGCCGCCCTCTCCGGCTTCGGCATCCCCCTGCTGCTGCGCCGCCTGGGCATCGACCCGGCCCTGGCCGGCTCCGTGGTCCTGACCACCGTCACCGACGTGGTGGGGTTCATGGCCTTCCTCGGACTGGCGACGGTGTTCCTTGTGTAAGGATGAAGGATGGCGCGTATGCGCCGGGGCGATTGGCCGTCAAGCCCTTTCATGGCGCATAGCCGCAACCTTCTCGCTCGACACTTCCGTATTGGTTGTTCCCATCCCCCTCGCCCTTCATCCCTCGTCCTTGATGTGGCGGAACGATGATTGGCTGCATCTCTGACGCGGGCTCCGCCGCCAAAAAAGGGAACGGGCCGCAATGCGGCCCGCCCCTTCATCCTGCCACCTTCATCCTGGCTGTTACATCTTGCTTTCCGCCTCCTTCATCTCCGCCCGGATCTCGGCCCGGCGACCGGCGTCGGCGATGGCGCGGCCGGGACGTGCCGGGGCGGCCAGGGCCTTCTTGAAGGCGACCAGCGCCGCCTTGTAGTTCTTCTGCTCCATCATGAAGTCGCCGTAGAAGTAGTTGTTGTCGATGTTGCTGGGATCCATATTGAGGGCCTTCTTCAGGTACTCGGCGGCCTTTTCGTCGTCACCGAAACCGATCGGCCAGGCCGGCACCTTGTAGTAGAGCGAACCCAGCGAGGCATAGACGCCGCCGTGCAGCGCACTGGGGTCGATCTTTTCCGCCTTGACCAGCAGGTCACGCGCCTGCTTCACCAGACCGAGGGCGCTGAACATGCTTGCGTACTTGGCATAGCTGCTCAGAATGATCGCCTCCCAGGCCAACGGCTCGGCGCGGCCGGGATAGCTGGCACTCACCTGATGCGCCTCGGCGGCCAGTTTCTTGAAGGCGTCCCCGCGTTGCTTCTGCGGCACCTGGTAGTAGTCCACGTCCCATTCGTGCTGCAACTTGGCCACGGCGGCGGCCGCCGGATCGGCGGCGGTGCCTGCGGCCGGCTCGGCGGCGGCGGTGAACGACATACCGGCGGCAAGCGCGGCGGCGGTGAGAGTAAGGGTAGTGCGACGCATGTGGATTCCTCCTCGCGATTCAGGGTTGAGCGCGGCCTTCGCCGCCGGGTGCGAACTGCCGGGCAATCCGGTTCTGCTTGCGGGTGGCGTTGTCCACCAGCCGCGGCAACAGGCCGTTGATACGTACGAACAGGCTCTCGGGAAAGCCCAGATAGCGATCCTTGGCGCCCTTTTCGACCGCCCGCACGATCTTCGCCGCCACCACCTCGGCCTCGTCGAACTTCATCCCCACGGCCTCGGCCATCTGCACCATGGCGCTGTTGTTGATCGGGGTGCGGGTGGCGCGCGGCGCGACGTAGGTGACCGAGACTCCGGTACCCTCCAGTTCGCGACGCAGGGCTTCGGAGAAGCCGCGCGCGGCGAACTTGCTGGCCGAATAGCTGGAAAACCAGGCAAAGCCGATGGAGCCGAAGATCGAGCCGACGTTGACGATCTGGCCGCGGCCCCGGGCCAGCATCCGCGGCAGCACCGCCCGGGTGAGCAGCAGCGGCCCCTGAATGTTGACCTTGACCAGGCGGCTGATCGCCTCGGGGCCTTCGGCGGCGAAGGCCCCGAAGTTCAGCACGCCGGCATTGTTGATCAGCATGTCGACCCCGCCGAGGGCCTTGGCCGCATTCTCCACCAGCTCCTCCTGGCCGTGGTCCGCCGACAGGTCGAACACCAACGGCACCGCGGTGATGCCCTCGGCGGCCAGCTCCTCGGCCAGCAGCGCCAAGCCGGCGGCGTCGATGCCGACCAGCGCCAGGCGGGCCCCACGGGCCGCCAGGGCCCGCGCCACGGCGCTGCCGATACCGCCGTTGGCACCGGTCAGAATGATTCGCGCGCCATCGAGTTTCATGCCACTTCCTCCTTGCCGGTGTCGGCCGGCTGCATGGGCAAACCACGAAAGATGTCGCCGTAGAGGCGATAGAAGACCCGCGCCCGCCGGATCACCTCGGCCCTGTCCGCCGGGGCCTCCAGCCGGTTCATCGCCTTGGCGAAGTGGGCCATGTGACTGACATCCAGGGAACCGTGGGAGGTGAGGTAGCTGAAGGCCTGGTCAGGCAGGCCGAGGACCTCCTGGATCCGCGCCGCGGCATTGCTGGCCAGGGCCACGCTGGTGCCCTCCAACACCAGCACCATGCCGAACAGCCCCACCGGGTTGCCGCGGTTCACGCTGTCGTAGGCGTAGGCCACCATCAGTTCGGTGGCCAGCGCCGGCTGGCCGTGGCGCACCAGTTCCGCGTCGCCGCCGGCGGCGCTGATGTCGTTGAGGATCCACTCCTGGTGGCCCACCTCTTCTTCGATGTATTCGGCAATCACCGTGCGCAGCCACTCCTCGCTCTCGGGAATACGCGCGCCGCAGGCCATCAGCAGCGGCAGGGTGTGCTTGACGTGGTGATAGGCCTGTTCGAGAA
>CAZMMH010000046.1:7812-11188 GCA_964567315.1 uncultured Gammaproteobacteria bacterium | reverse complement strand
ACCTTCGCCAAGCTGTTCCGCAACGAACTGCAGGCCGAGACCGTCGCCGGCGACATCGCCTGGCGCTACCACGAAGGGGGCCTGCGCATCGTCGCCGACGATCTGCAGATCGACAATCCCGACCTGCACACCCGCACCCGGCTGCGGCTCGACGTGCCGGTGCAGCCGGGCCAGACCGCCTACCTGGACATGCAGACCGCGTTTCGCGACGGTGACCTGAGCCAGGTGCGCAAGTACCTGCCGGTGACGGTGTTGCCGCCGGACACCGTGGACTGGGTGGACCGCGCGCTGGTCTCGGGACGGGTCACCGACGGCACCCTGCTGTTCCACGGCCCGCTGGCGGATTTCCCCTTCGACGGCAACGAGGGGCGCTTCGAGGTGGTGGCCAACATCCAGGATGGGGTGCTCGACTATGCGGAACACTGGCCGCGGATCGAGGCCCTGCATGCCCAGCTGCGCTTCGCCAACCGCACCATGAGCATCAGCGCCGACGAGGGGCGGATCTTCGGTGCCGATCTGCACCACGTGCAGGTGCAGATTGCCGACCTGGACAAGGCCCGGCTGATGATCGACGGGGTGGCCGAGGGCGACCTCTCCAGCATGCTGCGCTTCCTCCGCGAGAGTCCCCTCGGCGAACGTGGCGCGGCCTATTCCGCGGGGCTCGAGGGCCACGGCGCCAGCCGGCTCGAACTGCACCTGGAGCTGCCGCTGCCGAAGATCGAGCCGCGCAGCCGCATCAGTCTCAGCCTGCACGACGCCAGTCTGCACTCGTCGCGCTGGAACGGCACCCTGAGCGGCCTGAACGGCGTGCTGCACTACGACGACCGCGAAGGCTTCAGCGCCGACGGCATCAGCGGGCGCCTGTTCGGCCGTCCGGTGAAGATCGACATGCGCCCGGTGGGCGGGCGTCAGCCGGAGACCGATATTCAGGTGAGCGGGCGTTTCGGGGTCCACGATCTGCCTCGGACCACGCCCCTGGCCGGCTACCTCAAGGGCGAGTCCCTGTGGCAGGCGCGGGTGCGGGTGCCGGCCACCGCCACCCGCAAGCTGCGGCCGCAGCTGCACCTGGAGTCCGACCTGGTCGGCACCACGGTGGATCTGCCGGCACCGTTGGGCAAGCAGGCCGCGACCCGCCGGCCGTTCACCCTCGATACCCGGCTCGGCACGGCCCGCGAGGGTTTGGAACTGGCCTACGGCAAGCAGGCCACGGCCCGGATCGTGATGCACGAGCAGCACGGCCGCCTGCGCTTCGAACGGGGCGGCATCGCCTTCGGTGGCGCCCCACTGACGGTGCCTCCCACGGCCGGGCTGTTCATCGGCGGCAAGCTGGCGCACCTCGCCCTGGAACAGTGGCAGCAGGCCCTGGGGTTGGGCGACAAGGCAGAACCGCCGTCAATGCTCGGGGGGGTGGACCTGCAGATCGGCCTGCTCGATGCAATGGGGCGCAGCCTGCATGCTGTCCACCTGCGTCTCGGCCGGGACAAGGAGGCCTGGGTGGTGCACCTGCAGGCGAAGGAGATGGCCGGCAGCGCGTTGGTGCCGAAACGCCCCGGGCCGGGCGCGCCCCTGGTGATCTCCATGCAGCGGATGGAGATCGAACCGCTGTCGCCCGAGCGCGCGGGCGAAGTGCCGGACCCGCGCCGGCTGCCGCCGGTCTGGCTCAGCTGCAAGGACATGAAGTATGCCGGCGTCGACCTGGGCCGGGTCGACATGCGCACCCGTCCGGTGGCGCAGGGCCTGAGACTCGACAGCCTCACCACCGACTCCCCGCTGCAGCGGTTCGAGCTCGAGGGTCTCTGGTCGCAGCACGCCGGCAAGCAGCAGTCCGATTTTCGCATCACCCTGCACTCGTCCGACCTGGGCAAGCTGATGGCGGCCTGGGGCTACGCCGGCAACATGCGCGAGGGGCGCCTGGTGGCGCGGATCGATGCCCGCTGGCTCGGCGCGCCGAGCCAGTTCGCCCTGGACAAGCTGCAGGGCTCCCTCAATCTCAAGATCTTCGACGGCCGCATCCTCGATATCGAACCGGGGGTGGGACGGGTGTTCGGACTGCTCAGCCTGCAGACCCTGCCGCGCTGGCTGACCCTCGACTTCGGCGACCTGTTCAAGAAGGGCTTCAGCTACGACAATATCAAGGGCGACTTCCGCTTCCGCGACGGCAATGCCTATACCGACAACCTGCGCATGGACGGTTCGGCGGCACGGGTCGAGATCAAGGGGCGCATCGGCCTCAAGGCCAAGGACTACGACCAGCAGGTCACCGTGCTGCCCCACGTCACCTCCAGCCTGCCGGTCGTGGGGGCGATCGCCGGCGGCCCGGTGGCAGGGGTGGCCCTGTGGATGGCCGACAAGCTGTTCGGCCGCAAGGTGGAGCGGCTCACCGCCCATCGCTACACCGTCAGCGGCAGTTGGGAAAAGCCGGTGATCAAGCGGGTCGACGCGCAGGCCGGCGCGGACGCGGCAACGCCTGCGCAGCCGCCGGCGGCCGCCGGCTCCGCCCGCTGATTTGATGGTATGCTGGCCGCCATGAAGCGAATCGCCGCCGCCTGCCTGCTGCTCCTCGCCACTCCGCTCTACGCCGCCACCGCACCGCTGCTGCTGGATGCCTCCGCCTGGGCGCGGCCGCGCAGCGGCCAGGCCCTGCTGCAGATGCCGGTGCTGCGCCAGGCGGTCGCCGCCCTGGGGCAGGACGGGCGGCTGGTGATTCACCACCCGCCGGGAGAGGACGGGGTGGTGTGGGCGGACCAGCTGGCACACTGGCTGGTGGCGCTCGGCGTTCCCTCGGGCCGCATCGCCAGCGTCGGTGACGGCGGCCGCGACGACGCCCTGTTGCTGCAGATCGACCACAACCCGAAAGGCACCCCATGAGCAGAATTGCCGCCGTCCAGATGGCCTCCGGGCCCAAGGTCAACGCCAACCTGCTGGAGGCCGAGCGCCTGATCGGCATCGCCGCCGGCCAGGGTGCGAAGATGGTGGTGCTGCCGGAGAACTTTGCCCTCATGGGCAAGGGCGAGGGCGACAAGCTGGGCCATCGCGAGGCCGACGGCCGTGGGCCGGTTCAGGAGTTCCTCGCCCGCCAGGCGAGCCGCCACGGCATCTGGCTGGTCGGCGGCACCATCCCCCTGGCCGCCGACGCCTCGGACAAGGTGCGCGCGGCCTGCCTGGTGTTCGACGATCGCGGTCAGCAGGTCGCCCGCTACGACAAGATCCACCTGTTCGACGTCCACCTGGTGGACAGCGACGAGCGCTACAACGAGTCGGAGACCATCGAGCCCGGGGAGACCACCGTGGTCCTGGACACCCCGTTGGGGCGGCTCGGCCTGGCGGTCTGCTACGACCTGCGCTTCCCGGAGCTGTTCCGCAACCTGGTGGATGA
>CAZMMH010000046.1:0-7712 GCA_964567315.1 uncultured Gammaproteobacteria bacterium | reverse complement strand
TGGCGGTCTGCTACGACCTGCGCTTCCCGGAGCTGTTCCGCAACCTGGTGGATGATGGCGCCGAGATCATCGCCCTGCCCTCGGCCTTCACCGCCATCACCGGCAAGGCCCACTGGGAACCGCTGGTGCGGGCCCGGGCGATCGAGAACCTCTGCTACGTGGTGGCCGCGGCCCAGGGCGGCTACCATGCCAGCGGCCGCGAGACCCACGGCCACAGCATGATCGTCGACCCCTGGGGCATGGTTCTGGAGCAGCTGCCGCGGGGCGCCGGGGTGGTGGTGGCCGAGGTCGACCGCAACCGCCTGGCCCAGGTGCGCAAGAACTTCCCCGCCCTCGAACACCGCCGGCTGCACTGCCGTTCCTGAGCCCGCAGGGCCGGCGCGGGACAGCGGGTTTCGCTCTCACTGTTCCTACCTCTGCGGGCGGGCTTGGTATCCTAGGCCGCCGAATATCCGCCAAGCCGATTAGGAGGAGCGTATGCCGTCTTTCGACGTGGTTTCCGAAGTGGACATGCACGAGCTGACCAATGCGGTCGATCAGGCCAACCGCGAGGTCGGCACCCGTTACGACTTCAAGGGCAGCGACGCCAGCTTCGCCCTCGCCGAGGACGCGGTCAGCCTGGAGGCCGAGAGCGACTTCCAACTGCAGCAGATGCGCGACATCTTCTACCAGAAGGCGGCCAAGCGCGGCATCGACGTGCAGGCGGTGGAGGAGGCCGAGCCGGTCACCGTGGGCCGCCGCGCGACCCAGAAGCTCGGCGTGCGCCAAGGCATCGACAAGGAGCTGGCGAAGAAAATCGTCAAGCTGATCAAGGACGCCAAGCTCAAGGTCCAGGCCCAGGTCCAGGGCGAGCAGGTGCGGGTCACCGGCAAGAAGCGCGACGACCTGCAGGAGGTGATTGCCACCCTGCGCGGCGCCGAGCTGGGCCTGCCGCTGCAGTTCACCAACTTCCGCGACTGAGGCGGTGGCCGGCCTGCCGGAATACCGGGTGCGCCGCTCCCGGCGCGCGCGCCACCTGCGCCTCAGCGTGAGCCCAGTCGGCGAGGTGGAGGTGGTGCTGCCGCAGCGGCTCGCCCTCCATCACGTGGCCCCCTTCGTCGAGCGTCACCACGCCTGGCTGCGACGGACCCTGGAGCGCCTGGCCGCCGAGCAGGCAGCGCGCGGCGAGGTGGACGGGCTGCCGCAGCGGGTCGAGCTGGCGGCGCTGGGCGAGCACTGGGGTGTGGACTATGTGGGCGGGCGCGCGGCGGCGCGCAGCGCCGGCGAGCGTCTGTTGGTGGGCGGCGAGACGCCGGAGGAGCGGCGCGCGGCGCTGTGCCGCTGGAGCGCGCGGCGTGCCGTCGCCGTCCTGCCGCCGTGGCTGACCCGGGTCAGCGAGGAGCTGGGGCTGCCCTTCGCCCGGGTCACGGTCCGCGGCCAGAAGAGCCGCTGGGGCAGTTGCTCCAGCAGCGGCACCATCAGCCTCAACCGCAAGCTGCTGTTCGTGCCGCCCCAGTTGGTCGACTATCTCTGCGTCCACGAACTCTGCCACATGGTGCACCCCAACCACTCGCCGCGCTTTTGGGCCCTGGTGGCCCGTTTCCTGCCCCAGCATCGTGCCCTCGAGGCGGAGCTGCGCGAGGCCGGGCGCCACGTACCCTCCTGGGCCCATGGCGGCTGAGACGCCGGCGGGGTCGGGCCTGGAGGCGCTCTACCGGGAGTTGGCGCCGTTGCTGCTGCGGCTGCTGACCGACCATCGCGACGGCATGAGCGAATTCAGCCTGCTGGAGCGGCTGGCCGAGCAGGGTCTGGCGGCCTTCGGGCGTGAGACGCGGAGCGATGCACTCGGCCTGTTCCAGAGCCACTTCGTTCTGTTTCACCTGCTCTACCGGCTGCGCGACCGGTTGCGCGCCGAAGGTGCGGGGGAGCTGCGGATCGACTGTCTCTGCATCCGCCTGGATCCGCTGCAGCCCGGCGGCGGCGACGGCCTGCCGGCCATTCCCGATCCCCTCGGGGCCTACTATCTGGAGCCGGAGAATCTGCGGACCACGGGTGCGGAGGAGGTGGAGGCGCTGCTGGCCGCCTTTTGGGGGCACTATTGCAGCTTCGACCGCCGTGCCGATGCCTTGCTGGTGCTCGGCCTGAGTGATCCGGTGGCGGACGAGGAGATCCGGCGCGCCTATCGCCGCCTGGCCATGGAACACCATCCGGACCGCGGCGGCGATACCGCCCGGTTGCAGGCGATCAACGCGGCGATGGAGGTGTTGAAGGCCGGCAGGGGCTAGTGGGCGGCAAGGGGGACGGTCCCGGACTCTTTCCGCCTGCCGCCGCGCTCAGAACAGTTCGATGTCCCCATCGGCACCGCCGCTCTGGGACGTCGCCTGAGGCGGCGGGCGTCGCTCCGGCTCGGGGGGCGGTGACACCAGATCGGGGATGCGCACCTCCTGCTCGATGTTGAAGCTGGCGATCGCCTCCTGCAACTGACGCACCAGGCCGGTCAGATCGGCGCCCAGGGTCTCCATCGAATGGGCGTTGGTCTCCGCCTGGCGGGTGGTCATCTTGAGGTTCACCGTGTTGCGGTTGATGTCGGTGGCCGCCTGGGCCTGACGCGCCACCGCGTCGGCGATCTGTCCGCTCATGTCGGCAATGCGCCGGTTGGTGCTGTCGATCTCCTGGAGTTCCGCGGCCATCTCGCCCACCTTGGTCAGGGCCTCGGCGGCGTGGCCGCGGTTGCTGGTGATCGCCTCCTCGGTCTCTTCGGCGTTGCTGCGCAATTCGCCGATCATGCGGGTGATGGTGTCGGCGGAATCGCGGGTGCGCACGGCCAGGCTGCGCACCTCGTCGGCCACCACGGCGAAGCCGCGGCCCTGTTCGCCGGCGCGCGCGGCCTCGATGGCGGCGTTGAGGGCCAGCAGGTTGGTCTGTTCCGCGACCTTGGTGATCACCTCCAGCACCACGCTGATCTCGGCCACGCTGGCGATGAAGCGCTGCATCTTCTCCGCGGTCTGCGCCGCCTCGCGGTCGAGCTGCTGCATGAACTGCATCGTCTCCCGCATCACCGTCTGGCCCGATTCGGTCTTCTGGTAGGCGCTGCGGGCCGCCTCGGTGGCGCCGCGGGTGGTTTCCTCGATGGTGCCCACGTCCTGCTCCATCGTGGCCATCTTGTCCGTCACTTCGGCCACCTCGGCCTCCTGGCCCACCAGGCCCAGGCGCGTCTGCTCGGCGTCGCGGTAGAGGGTCTTGGCGGCACCGTCGAGCAGGGCGGCGACGCCGACCACCCGCAGCAGGGAGGAATGGACCTGATGGGTCATGCCGTTGTACAGCCCGGCCAGTTCGCCTGCCTCGCCGCTGCCCTCTGGCAGCTTCTGTGCCAGGTCGCCCTTGCCCTCCACCACCGCGCGCATGCTCGACGCCAGTTGGCTCAGCGGGCGCACGATCATGCCGATCACCAGCAGGCTGAAGATCAGGGACAGGGGCAGGGCCAGGGCCTGGATCAGGTAGAGATCGCGGCTGGCCGCGTCGAAGCGGGCGAGGGTCCCCGCGGTGTGCGTCTCGGCCAGGCGGTCGAGCGCCTCGGCCAGGGCGTCGATGGCCTTGGTGAGTCGGCGTTCGGCCGGGTGGTATCGCTCATTGAGCAGGCGCAGGGCGCCGTCGTGATCACCCTGGTTCAGGTGCGCGCCGCTCTCCCGCGCCGCCGCCAGCGTGGCCTGTCCCGCCGCCGTGAGGGCCTCGGCCTGGGCCTCGAGGCCGCCGCCCAGTGCCGGCCTCTCGGTCAGCAGCGCCGCGAAGTGCCGGTGAAAGCCGGCGAAACCTGCCTCCACCTGTCGCAGCACCCGCTCGCAGTCGTCCTTGCAGTCAGCGCCCGTGCTGACGGCGACGCCCAGCGTCGCGGAGATGTCCGCAGGCGCCTGCAGCAGTCCCCGGGTCTCACTGGCGAGGCGCTCGAGCCGGCTGGCGGCGCGCACCGAGTCACCCATGCTGTGGTTCCACAGGTGGCCCCAGATGGTGGCCGCCGCCAGCACGGCGTTGGCGCCGAGGATGAGCAGGATCAGGCGCCGGCGGATACTGCGGGGGCTTCCCAGCCAGCGGTCGAGTCGCTTCATCGTTTCTCCCGTGATGCGCCGTGGAGGGGTGCCCGCCCCTCCGGATGGGGATTTACCCTCAAACGCCTCTTATACCCTAATCTCCTTATCGGTGCCGACGCGCGCAACTGTAGGCTGACGTTTGTGCGCCCGGCCGTTATCATCAGGCCCAGTTGCCGCCCCGGCGGTCCCGCCCGAATACGCAGGAAACGGAGTTTTTGCATGCCCGGCTCTTTCCGCATCGTCGCCATCGCGCTGCTGGTCGGTGTCGCCGCCGTCGCCGCCGAGGTGGTGGCGAGGGCCTTTCTCCTGCATCAGGACTACCTGGTGGTCGCCCTGGCTGCGCCCCGGGAGGTGCAGTGGCTGCGTGGTTTGGTGCTGCTGGTCAGTCTGCTCCTCGGTCTTATGGGCAGCGGTCTGTTACGGGGCCGGCGGCGCGCGGAGCTCGGGCTGATGCGGGTGGAGGAGGGCTTCGAGCTCGCCATGCGCAGCGCCGACGAGGCGCCGTGGGACTGGGATCTGGCGGCGGAGCGGATACGCTTTTCCGCCCGCTGGAAGAGTCAGATCGGCTTCAGTGAGCGGGAGTTCGCCAACCGCCTGGAGAGGTGGTTCGAGCGGGTCCATCCGGACGACCTGGCCGGCCTCAAGGAGGCGATCGACCGCCACGTGGCCGGACGCAGTGCCAGCCTCTCCCATGCCTACCGCCTGCGCCACCGGGATGGTGACTACCGCTGGATGCTGCTACACGGCAAGGGGATGCGGGCGGCGGGTGCCCCGGCCCATCGCCTGGTGGGCGGCCAGCGCGACATCACCGCCGCCAAGGGCCTGGAGGAGCGTCTGAATGACGCCCTGGGCAAGGTCATGAGCGACCGCGACGGCGTGCTGGTCACCGATGCCGAGGGCCGCATCCAGGCCTTCAATGCCGGCTTCCTGCGTATTACCGGCCTGCCGGCGGAGAGGCTGTTGGGGTACACGCCCCGGGTGCTGCAGTCGGGGCGTCACGACGCGGCCTTCTACAAGGAGATGCGGCGCGCCCTGACCCGGCACGGCCACTGGGACGGCATGCTGTGGAACCGGCGCGGCGACGGCAGCGAGGTGGAGGAGCATCTCTCGATCACGGCGGTGCGGGGGGTCGACGGGCAGGTCAGCCACTACGTCGGGCTTTACGCCGACGTTTCCGCCGCTGCCGCCACCCGCGCGCTGGAGGGCGAGGGTCACCGCGATGCGGACACCGGCCTGATGGACCGCCGCATGTTCGCGGCGCGGCTCGAGTTCGCCCTGCGCCGCGCCCGCCGCAACGGACGTCACTGCATGCTGGTGATGGTCGGGCTGCACGGCCCGCTGGGGGGGCAGCCGAACGCGGCCATGCTGAACGAACTGGGCAGGCGGGTGGAGGGCTGTGCCCGCGCCGAGGACAGCGCCGGTCGCTGGTCCGCCCACCGCTTCGCCTTCCTCACCGAGGAGCTGTCGCAGGTGGAGGAGGGCGAGGCCCGGGCCCGCGCGCTGTCGGCGGCGCTGGATGGCCTCGACGCCGACGGCTGGCGGCCCGCCCTGGGCGTGGCGCTGTTCCCGGACGACGCCGACGACGATACCAGCCTGGTGGATCGTGCCGATACCGCCCTTTACTGGGCCGGTGAACACAACGAGGGCTACCGCCTGGCCCGCGACACGGTTTGACCGACCCGTCCGCTGGGGAACTCGCTGCGGGGGTGAAGCGTCCTTTATAATGGGCGTCCGCGCCAGCGCCGGCCGTTCCGGCGGGGTGCCAAGACGATGGCCGCGCCGTGGTCCCTGGAATTTTCCCCATCTTCGTGAGACGTCGTATCCCCCATTCCGTTTCCCAGTGGTGCCTGGCCGCCGCGCTGTTCTGGCTGACAACGGCGCCGGCCCTCGCCGTGACCTATGTGCTGCCGCCCGAGGACGTCGATCTGGTGGGACGCCTGGAGTGGGTCCGCGCCCGGCAGAGCGAAACCCTGCTGGACATCGCCCGCCGCTACGACATCGGCCAGGACGAGATCGTCGCCGCCAACCCCAAGGTCGACCGTTGGCTTCCCGGCGACGGCACCCGGGTGCTGCTGCCGCGCCGCTACATCCTGCCCCGGGCGCCGCGCCGGGGCATCGTGCTAAACACTTCGGAGATGCGCCTCTACTATTACCCTAAGCAGTTGTGGATGGGTAAGAGGCTGGTGATCACCCACCCGGTCAGCATCGGCCGCATGGACTGGCAGACGCCCCTGGGCCTGACCCAGGTCGTGGCCAAGGTGCGCGATCCCGTCTGGCGGCCGCCGGCCAGCATCAAGGCCGAGCACGCGGCCGAGGGTGATCCGCTGCCGCAGGTGTTCCCCGCCGGTCCCGACAATCCACTCGGCCAGTTCGCCCTGCGCCTGGGACTGCCGGGTTACCTGATCCACGGCACCAACAAACCGTTCGGGGTGGGTATGCGGGTGAGTCACGGTTGCGTGCGCATGTATCCGGAGGATATCGCCGCCATGTTTCCCCAGGTGGAGGTGGGCACCCCGGTGCACATCGTCGATCAGCCGATCAAGGCCGGCTGGTCCGCGGACACCTTGTACCTGGAGGTGCATCCGCCCCTGGAGGAGGAGCGGGAACGGGACGGCGACCTGGTGGCCATGGCCATGCGGGTGTTGGCCCGGGCCGCCGACGGCCGGCCGGTGCTGCTGGATGGGGCCAAGGTGATCCTGGCGGTGCGGGAGATGCGCGGCGTACCGGTGCCGGTGTCGCGCGGCTTCCGCGACCCCGGCGGACGGACGGACGATGGCAAGCGTGGCGACTGAACTGCGCCCGGGTGGCCGGCGTCGCGCCATGGCGCTGCTGTGGCTCTTCTGCCTGCTCGGCCTGTTGCCGCCGTTCGCCCAGGCCGCCATGACCGCCGACGGCACGCTGACGGTGCAGCTGCGGCTGCAGCTGGGCGCGCCGCTCCCCGGCGTCCCGGAGGCGCGCCTGCGCGAACTGCGCCGCTTCTACTACGGGCGCGACTTCCGCCCTGCCTGGGTGAACGCGGACGGCCCCACCCCGCGTGCCGGGCGCTGGCTCGAGACCCTGCGCCAGGCCCACCGCCAGGGCCTGGAGCGCGACGACTACCACCTGGATGAGATCGGCCGGGCCTGGAACGGGCGCGACGCCGATGTGCTTGCGCGCCTCGACTGGCTGCTGAGCGACGCCTTCCTGCACTACGTCAGCGACGTGCGCAACGGCCGCGCCCGGCTGCGCCAGGCGGACGTCGGCTGGCACATCACCCCGGTCCTGGTGGACCCGGTGGCGGTGCTGGAGTCCCTGCTGGAGTCCAACGGCAGCATCGTCGAGGGGTTGCAGGCCCTGGACCCGCCCCATCCCGGTTACATGCGGCTGAAGCAGGCCCTGGCCCGCTACCGCAAGATCGCCGAGGCCGGCGGCTGGCCGCAGCTGCCGCAGGGGCGTCACTCCCTCGAACCGGGCATGACGGATCCGGCGGTAGCCCTGCTGCGCCAACGGCTGCAGGCCAGCGGGGACCTGGCCAGCGGCGAGGTGCCCGAGCCGGACCGCTTCGATCACGCGCTGGAGGCGGCGGTGCGCCGCTACCAGGCGCGCAACGGCCTCGAGGTGGACGGCGTGGTGGGCCGTCGCACCCGCGCCGCCATGAATGTGCCGGCG
>CAZMMH010000045.1:8583-11407 GCA_964567315.1 uncultured Gammaproteobacteria bacterium | reverse complement strand
GCCTTCATGGTGCGCAGCTGGCCGCGGTAGAAGGCCGACATCAGGAAGCTCTCCGCCAGGTCGTCCAGGTGCTGGGCCAGGGCCAGCACGTTGTAGCCGTACTCCCGCGCCCGCGAGTAGAGAATCCCGCGCTTCATCCGTGAGCAGTAGGCGCAGAAGGAGAAGGAGGGTTCGTGGGCGTGAGCCTCCGCCTCCTCGGCGATCGGCTGCCCCTCGTAGAGGTAGGTCACGCCCAGACCTGCCAGATAGGCCTTGAGGGGGGAGGGGTCGAAACCGGGGATCTGGGGGTCGACGGTGAGGGCGGCCACCTCGAAATCGATCGGGGCATGGCGCTGCAGGTGCAGCAGCACGTGGAGCAGGGAGAGGGAGTCTTTGCCCCCGGAAAGGCCCAGCAGCACGCGGTCGCCGGCACGGATCATACCGTAGTCGGCGATGGCGCGGCCCACCGGGCGCAGCAGATTCTTGGGGGGTTTGACGAAGTCGCTCATGGGGCGGAATTCTACCCCGAAAACGCGTCCCGGCCGCTGCCTGTCGGGCGGTGTCAATGTCGGGGAACCGCCGCAGGCACCGAACGCACCGAAAAGCCGGGACGGCGCCGTCCCCCGCGTCTTCGACGGCTACACCAAACGGGACCGGGTCGTGGCCCAGTGGACTCACTGCCCCATCTGCGTCATACAGAACGGGGTACAGTAAGAATCGAAAGCGGGGGAGGGGATGACCATGACCAGGACGATGCTTGCCACCATGGCCTGGCTGCTGCTGGTGCCGGCGGTGCAGGCCGCGGACATCGATGCCGACGGACGGGTGACCGCCGTCACCGTGCTGCGCGACCGCGCGCTGGTGACCCGGGAGATGAAGCTGAGCCTGCCCACCGGCGACAGCGTGGTCGTGGTGCACGGACTGCCCCTCGGCCTGGTCCAGGACTCCCTGCGCGCGTCGGGGCAGGGGGGGTTCACCATCGGCAGCGTGGAGACACGGCGGATTGCCGGCAGCCGCCTGGTCAATCCCCGGGAGCGGGCACTCAACGACCGCCTCGAGGCACTGGGCGACCGCAAGCAGGGGCTCAAGGACCGGGGCCGTGCCCTCGAGCGGCAGCTCGCCTTTCTCGACGCCCTCGGCAAGGGGGCCGCCGAGGCGAGCAACGAAAAGCTCGCCCGCGGAAGCGTCGACCCAGCCAAGTGGGGCGCGGCGGCGCGCGCCCTCGGCGACGAGAGCGACAGGGTCTACGCCGCCCAGCGCGCGATGACAATCAAGTTGCGCGACCTCGATCGGGAGATCGCCAAGGTCACGCGCGAGCTCAATGGCCTGCGCTCCGGACGCCGCGACGCCCTGGAGGCGCGGGTCCACCTCAGCGCCGCCGCAACCACACCGGCGGTCCTGCGCCTGCGCTACCAGGTGACCGGCGCCGGCTGGAGTCCTCTCTACCAGGCACGCCTCGACAGCGAACGCGGCCGGCTCACCCTGGTGCAGCAGGCCCGGGTGCGCCAAAACACCGGCGAGGCGTGGGACGGGGTGCCGCTGAGCCTGAGCACGGCCCAGCCGGCCCGCGGCCTCGCGGTGCCGGAGCTGCAGCCGTGGGTGATCGATTTCTACACCCCGCGGCCGGTGGCAAAGGCGAGGCGGGAGGCGCTTTCGGGTTCCCTGGACGCGATGTCCATCGCCGCCGCGCCGGCCCCGGCGAACAGGGCCAAGACGCAGCTGGCCACCGTGGATGCCGGCGAATTCGCCGTGGCGTACCGGGTGCCCGGCACGGTGGAGGTGCCGTCGGACAACGCCTGGCACCGCTTCACCCTGACCGAGCAGCACTTCGACGCCACCCTGGCCGCCCGCAGCGTGCCGCGACGGGCGCCAACAGCCTTCCTGCACGCCGCCTTCACCTACGGCGGTAACGCGCCCCTGCTGCCGGGCCGCCTGGCCCTCTACCGCGACGGCACCTTCGTCGGCAACGGCCGGCTGCCGGCCCTGCGCCAAGGCGAGGAGGTGAAGCTGCCGTTCGGGGCCGACGAGCGCATCCGCGTGAAATACGAGCCGATCCCCGAGCAGAGATCCACCGAGGGGCTGATCAGCAAGGACCGCCGGGTCGAACGCCATTTCCGCATCACGCTGCAAAACCATCACCGCCGGGCGATGTCAGTGACGCTCCTCGATCAGGTTCCGGTGGCGGCCAACGACGAGATCAAGGTGGGGCTATTGCGGCCAAGCCTGCCGATGCTGCGGGACTTCGAAAAGCGCAAGGGGGTGCTGGCCTGGAAGCGGGTACTGAAGCCGGGGCAGAAGCAGGTGCTCGAGTTCGGCTACGCTGTGACCTATCCCGCCGACAAGAGCCTGAGCGGCCTGTGACCCGCGCCGAGCGCGCAGGAGGCAGCATGACCGGACACATCTTGAAACACCTCACGCCGACCCAGGCCCACGCCTTGGTGGAGCAGGATCCGCGCGGAGTGCTGGTGGATATCCGCTCGACCATGGAATTCCTCTTTGTCGGCCACCCGGTCGGCGCCGTCCACATCCCCTGGATCGACGAACCGGACTGGACCGTCAATCCCGAGTTCGTGCGCAAGGTGCGTGAGCTGCTGCTGGGCGGGGTCATCTGCGACACCGACGAGGGCTGCGCTCCGGTGGTCCTCATCTGTCGCAGCGGCAAACGTTCGGTGGAGGCAGGCAACGCCCTGGTCTCCGCCGGGCTGAGGGAGGTCTACAACGTCCTCGACGGCTTCGAGGGGGAGCGCGACGAAAACCATCACCGCGGCACCCTGGGCGGCTGGCGCTTCGAGGGACTTCCCTGGGAGCAATGTTGAAAGGCAATGGTGAATTGAGGTGGACCGCG
>CAZMMH010000045.1:0-8483 GCA_964567315.1 uncultured Gammaproteobacteria bacterium | reverse complement strand
GTCAAACAAGGAGAACAACAATGGCTGCGGGATTTGCCGGTTTTGCCCTGTTCGTCGTAATCCTCGGCGTAGTGCTCGTGTTCCTCGGCGTGAAATCGGTGCCGCAGGGGACGGAATTCACCGTCGAGCGCTTCGGACGCTACACCAAGACGCTGCGGCCCGGGCTCAACTTCATCGTGCCGATCATCGACCGCATCGGCTCGAAGATGAGCATGATGGAGACGGTTCTCGACGTCCCGTCCCAGGAGGTGATCACCAAGGACAACGCGATGGTCACGGTGGACGGCGTGGTCTTCTTTCAGGTGGTGGACGCGCCCAAGGCCTCCTATGAGGTCAACCGGCTCGAGTTGGCGATCCTCAACCTGACCATGACCAACATCCGCACGGTGATGGGCTCGATGGATCTCGATGAACTGCTCTCCCAGCGGGACAAGATCAACACCCAGCTGCTGCACGTTGTGGACGACGCCACCACCCCCTGGGGGGTGAAGGTCACCCGCATCGAGATCAAGGACATCACCCCGCCGCGCGACCTGGTGGATTCCATGGCCCGACAGATGAAGGCGGAGCGCGAGAAGCGTGCCACCATCCTCGAGGCCGAGGGCGAACGGCAGGGCGAGATCCTGCGCGCCGACGGCCAGAAGCAGTCGGCGATCCTCGAGGCCGAGGGGCGGCGCGAAGCGGCCTTCCGCGATGCCGAGGCACGCGAACGCCTGGCCCAGGCGGAGGCGAGGGCCACGGCCATGGTCTCCAAGGCCATCGCCGAGGGCGACGTCAACGCCGTCAACTACTTCGTGGCGCAGAAATACGTGGAGGCGCTCACCGCCATTGGCACCGCCGACAACGGCAAACTGGTGTTCATGCCCCTGGAGGCGAGCGGCGTAATCTCCGCCCTGGGTGGCATGGCCGAACTGGCCAAGGAGGCGACAGCCGCACGGAGTGCCGGTGCGTGATGGAGACGCTGTTCCAGCACATCAACCATTGGCACTGGTGGAGCCTGGCGATTGTCCTGCTGATCCTGGAAGCCGTCGTCCCCGGCTTCTTCTTCCTCTGGATGGGCATCTCGGCCGGCGTCATGGGCGCGGTGCTGCTGCTGGCGCCGGGACTGGCCTGGGAATACCAGGTGCTCGGCTTCGCGGTGCTCTCGGTGGCCAGCATCGTCGCCTGGCGGGCCTGGTTCGGACGCAACCCCACGCCCACCGATCAGCCGGCACTGAACCGTCGCGGCGAGCAGTATGTCGGCAGGGTCTTCACCCTGAGCGAGGGCATCGTCGACGGCGCCGGCAAGATCCGCGTCGACGACAGCACCTGGAAGGTGGTGGGGGAGGAGTGCCCTGCCGGCGCCCGCGTGCGGGTCACCAGCGTGGACGGGGTAATCCTGAAGGTGGAGCGGGCCTGAGACCGCTCACTGCACCTGGGAGATCATGTATTCGACCGCCGCCTTGAGATCGGCGTCGGAACACTGGCCGCAGTTGCCCTTGGGCGGCATCGGCGCCTTGCCCGCCTTCACCGTCTCCACCAGTGCGTCCACACCCTTGGCGACCCGCGGCGCCCAGGCGGCCTTGTCGCCGACCCGCGGCGCCGTCGGTATGGCACCGGTGTGGCAGGCCTTGCAGCTGCCCTCGTAGACCTCCTGACCCTTGTCGGCAAGCGCCGGCCCTGCGCTCAGCAGCACGGCCAGAAATGCAACCACCTGTATCCTGTTCATGATCCCGACCCTCGACCCACGGCCGCAATAGTGCGGCGCCTTCCATCCAATTGTGGTCCAGGGCGGTGCGGCCGCCAACATCGAAATCACGAAAACTTGACGTATGCCAGATTCGTTCGAGCCAGCCGATTGGATGGCGGCTGTTGTGCACTCAAATATCGTCTAGGCCGACCGATACCCCCTCCGCTACGCCCGTCCGCCGCTACAGGTCGACGACCGTCGCGTGATACCCCTGTTCGGCGGCGAGGGCGACGAGGTCGTGGGGACAGACGGCAGCATGGTCATAGGCCACGAACATCAGATGTGGGCGCCGGGAATGGTGGTCGGCGTGGGGCCCGTTGGGCGGGTTGCCCAGGGCGCTGAGCAGCGCCAGACGCTGGGCGTCGTCCATCTCTTCGTCCACGTGCAGAAGAATCTCGCTGGTCATGATTGCACCCCCCCTGTGAGTGTCGATATTGAAGCTCTAGCCCAGGGCGAGGGTTTGTCAACGCCGACGCCGACGAACGGTTGGCGCACCCTGCGCCCTCCCCCCGATTGGCACCGCCACCGCCGCGGTGAACTACGCTTTGCACAGGGTTCGGCGGCCGCGGGCGGAGGCCCGCGGTCAACGCGCATTGCCGACAGGGAACGACGGCGGTCGAACTTCAGTTCCCGATGCACAGGACCACGGGCACTTTGCTGCCGGCGGGCGGCTTTGCGGCGGACGCCAAGGAGGCACGGCAATGCGGGACAAGGGGCATGCAAGCAGGGGACGCATCGTCGAGGCCGCCACCGACCTGTTCTACCGCCGCGGCTATCACACCACCTCGTTCGCCGACGTGGCCCAGGCATCCGGGATCCCGAAGGGCAACTTCTATTACTACTTCAAGAGCAAGGACGACCTGCTCGTCGCGGTAATCGCCGAACGCCTGGAGCAGATCGCCGGCGATCTGGGACGCTGGAACGCCGAGATTCCTGAGCCCCGGGCCCGGCTGGTCCAGTTCGCCGAAACCCTCCAGCGCAACGCGGAGGCGATCAGCCACTGGGGCTGTCCGGCGGGGTCACTGAACGGCGAACTGAGCAAGACCCAACCGGATCACCGGTTGCGGGCCCGACGCATGCTGGATGTCTATCGCGAGTGGAGCGAGGGCCAGATCCGCGCGCTCGGTCGGGACGACGCCCACGAACTCGCCGTGCATCTGCTCTGCATGCTCCAGGGAGCCTCCCTGCTGGGGGGAATTTATGGTGATTTCACCCTAATTACCGCCGAAACAAGGCAGATTCGCGCCTGGATCGACCGCCTATAGGTGAAAACCGATGTTATGATCCGCGGACCAACAGGTACGTTGCCAGCCATGCCTCAACAGCCTCGCGACCACCAGCTACGTGCCCACCTCGCCGTATTCGCGGCAAACTTCCTCCCGTTTCTCGCGCTCATCACGGTGGCCCTGCTGCTGCTGAACCACCTGGACCGTGAGCAGGTGGTGGCGCGGCTGCAGCAGCAGGAGCTGCAGCGGGTACAGCCATCGCTCGGTGTGCTCGAGCGCGGCTTCGCGGGTGTCGTCGCCGACCTGCAGATCCTCGCCAACAGCGACGCCGTCCGCAGCTACCTGCTCAACCCCGATACGGAAGAGACCCGTCGCGTCACCCGCGAATTCGCGCTGTTCTCCCTGCAGAAGCGCCTGTACGACCAGATCCGCGTGCTGGGCCCCGCCGGCCACGAGCGCGTTCGGGTCGACTACCGCGACGGCGCGCCCTACGTGGTGCCGGCAAACGAGCTGCAGGACAAATCGAGCCGCTACTACTTCCGCGATACCGCGCGCCTGGGCAGGGGCGCCGTGTTCGTCTCACCGCTCGACCTCAACACCGAGCATGGCCGGGTCGAGCAGCCGTTCAAACCCGTGGTGCGTTTCGCCACGCCGCTGCTCGGCGCCGACGGAAAACTCGCCGGCGAGTTGATCATCAACTACCGCGCCAGCGGCATGCTGCGGCAGCTCGGGCAAGGCCTGGCCGGCGGCCACGGCGACGGCATGCTGCTCGACGGCCAGGGCTACTGGCTCTACGACGCCGTGCATCCGCAGCGGGAATGGGGCTTCATGTTCGGCGACGGCGTCAGCTTCGCCGCCAGCTACCCTGAGGCCTGGAGCCGGATCAGCGCGCTGGGTGCCGGACAGGTGGAGACGCCCAACGGCCTGTTCACCTTTGCCTCAACCTATCCACTGCGGAACCTCGGTCGCGGGAGCGCCGGCAGCACCAAGTTCGAGACCGCCGAGGGCGATATCGACAACTACCGCTGGACCGTCGTCAGCCACCTGCCGGAACAGCGGCTTGCGGCCTACGTCGCAGGCAACCGCACCCAGTACCTGCCGCTCTATTTCATCTCGCTGCTGCTGATGACCCTGCTCGCCATCGGCTATACCCGGCTGCGGGTCAGCCAGCGCGAAACCCAGGAGGCCGCGCGCCTGGCGGCGCGGGTGGTGGACGTGACCCGTGACGGTGTGGCCATCACCGACGCCGAGCGGCGCATCGTCAGCGTCAACCGCGCCTTTACCGCCCTCACCGGCTACCTGCCGGCCGAGGTGCAGGGCCGCGACATCAAACAGTTCCATGCCGACCACTACGACACCGAGCATTTCCGCCAACTCTGGAGCGCGGTGGAAGCCAGCGGCCACTGGCAGGGCGAACTCTGGTACCACCGCCGCAACGGCGAATACTTCGCCGCCGACGTCAGCGTCAACAGCGTTGCGAACGAGGACGGCAAGGTCGGCCACTACATGGAGGTCTTCTCCGACATCAGCGACCGCAACCAGCTGGACGACAACCTGCAGCGGCTGGCGCAGCACGACAGCCTGACCGGCCTGCCGAACCGCATCCTGCTGCTCGACCGGCTGACCATGGCGCTGGCCCGCGCCCGCCGCGACCGCGACCAGTTGGCGCTGCTGTTCGTGGATGTGGACGACGTCAAGTCCATCAACGACCACGACGGGCAGGCCGCCGGCGACGCCGTGCTCAAGGCGGTGGCCGAGCGCATGCAGCAGGCCTGCACCCGCGCCGAGGACACGGTGGCGCGCTTCGGCGGGGACGAATTCGTGATCCTGCTGCCGCGGATCGCCGGGCCACAGAGCGCCGCAGACATGAAGAAACGGCTATATGACGCGGTCACCGCGCCGGTGCCCTACGCAGATCGCTCGCTTACCATCGATGCCAGCATCGGCATCGCCCTCTACCCGAGCGACGGGGCGACCGCCGAAGGCCTGCTGTCGGTTGCCGACCAGGCAACCTATTCCGCCAGGCGCTCCGCCCCCGACGGAACCGTGAACTGATACCACAGGCGTAACTCAAAGGGTCTAAGTTGGGCCCGCGAGCGCGGCCGTTACCGGCCCCTGGCCGCGCCGTCCGCCAGACACGGCCACCGAAACGGGCTACAGACAAGGGGCGCAATTCAAGGAGAACGGCGATGGTCCAGGAGGCCGCGGCCCGCCGGGTCGACACGCCACCGGAAGCACAGAGTCGCAGCGAGGCCCTGGCGGCGTACCGCCGCGTGCGCGCCGCCAGCGAAACCCTCTGCGCACCGCTGGAGATCGAAGACTATCAACTGCAGGCGGTACCCGAGGCGAGCCCGCCCAAGTGGCACCTGGCTCACGTCAGCTGGTTCTTCGAAACCTTCATCCTCGCCGAGTACCTGCCCGGCTACCGTCCTTTCCAACCCGCGTTCCGCCACCTGTTCAACTCCTATTACGAGCAGGTGGGCAGCTACCATCCGCGGGCCGAGCGGGGGCTGCTGTCGCGGCCGACGGTGGCCGAGGTCTACCGCTACCGGGCCCACGTCGACGCGCATATGACGGACCTGATCGATGGCGCGGGGGAGGACGACTGGCCGGCGATCGCGCTGCGCCTGGCCATCGGCCTCAACCACGAGCAGCAGCACCAGGAGTTGCTGCTCACCGACATCAAGCGCAGCCTTTGGGCCAATCCCCTGCGCCCGGCCTACCGGGACGACCTGCCCCAGGAGCAGGGGCGGGCGACACCCTTGACCTGGCACGCCCATGGCGGCGGCCTGCAGGAGCTGGGCTGGGGCGGGGCCGGCTTCGCCTACGACAACGAACGCCCCCGCCACCGCGCCTTCCTCGCCCCCTTCCGGTTGGCCTCGCGTCTGGTCAGCAACGGTGAATACCAGGCCTTCATCGACGACCGGGGCTATGCCCGGCCCGAATTGTGGCTCTCCGACGGCTGGGCCACGATTCGCCGCGAGGGCTGGTGCACACCGCTCTACTGGGAGGAGATCGATGGCGACTGGTGGCAATTCACCCTGGGCGGCATGCGCCGCCTCGCCGCCGACGAGCCGGTCTGCCACCTGAGCTATTACGAAGCCGACGCCTACGCCCGCTGGGCCGGGGCCCGCCTGCCCAGCGAGGCGGAGTGGGAACTGCTGGCCCGGGAACGGGCGCCAGCAGGCAACCTGCGCGAGCGCGGCCGCCTGCACCCGGCGGCGGCTGAGGCAGGGGAGGGACTGCAACAGCTCTGGGGCGACGTCTGGGAGTGGACCCGCAGCCCCTACACGCCCTATCCCGGCTATCGCACCCCGGCCGGTGCAATCGGCGAGTACAACGGCAAATTCATGTGCAACCAGATGGTCCTGCGCGGCGGCTCCTGCGTCACCCCCGGCGACCACCTGCGGCCTAGCTACCGCAACTTCTTCTACCCCCACGAGCGTTGGCAGTTCAAAGGACTGCGCCTGGCGGAGGACGACGAAACATGAGCGAACTGCGTTTCTACGACCTGCACCCCCCCGCGGCGGACCTGCGCCGGGAGGTGCTGACCGGCCTGGGCGGGGACCCGCGGGCGATCTCGCCGAAATTCTTCTACGACCGTCGCGGCTCGCACCTCTTCGAGGCGATCACCGACACCCCCGAGTACTACCCGACGCGGACGGAGATCGGCATCCTCGAACGCTGCAGCGGCGAAATCGCCGAACTGCTCGGCGAACGCTGCCTGCTGGTGGAACTGGGCTCCGGCTCGAGCCGCAAGATCCGCCTGCTGCTCGACCGGTTGCAGCCGGCCGCCTACGTCCCGGTGGACATCTCCCGCGACTTCCTGCGGGAGGCGGCTGGCGAGCTGGCCGACGAATACCCGGCGGTCGAGATCCACGCCACCTGCGCCGACTACTCGCGCCCGCTGGAACTGCCCTATTGCCCCGAACATCTGCCGCGGGCGGCCTTCTTCCCCGGCTCCAGCATCGGCAACTTCGAGCCGGCGGCGGCGGAACGGCTGCTGGCCAACGTGGCCCGGAGCCTCGGTCCCCGTGGCCGGCTGATCGTCGGCGTGGATTTGCAGAAACCGGCCGCACTGCTGGATGCCGCCTACAACGATGCCGAGGGGCTCACCGCCGAGTTCAACCGCAACCTGCTACGGCGCATCAACCGCGAGCTGGGTGCCGACTTCGATGCCGATGCCTTCGAGCATGAGGCCTTCTACAACTCCGTTGCCGGACGGGTGGAGATGCACCTGGTCAGCAGCACGGCGCAACGGGTCCGCGTCGACGGCCACAGCTTCGACTTCGCCCCCGGCGAGGGCATCCACACCGAGAACTCCTACAAATACACGGTGGCGGGCTTTCACGCCCTGGCCGCACGCGCCGGCTTCCGGGCCGAGAAGGTATGGACCGACCCGGAACAACTTTTCAGCGTCCACTGCCTGAAGGTCGCCTGAAGGCGACCAGTGAATAGTGAAGAGTTGAGAGTGAACCGTTCCAGTGTCGGCCGCAGGCCGACTCGACGGCTCTTCACTCCCAACTCTTCACTATCTTGCCGAGCTGCCCATAGGTGATACGAAAATACGCCTATTTTTCATCTAACTGGCTGGATTCCCGACCAACAAGATCTACCATTTGGGATAGCCGGCAGGACTCCTGCGCCGCCGGCAGGGCCGCTCCTCCAGAGCACAACTCCCAAGGAGGTTTCCATGCCAGGCACCGACATCAACAAGTACATCCTCGACCAGGGCCGCGAGCAGAGCGACCCCTTTGGCTACGGCGCGGAGCTGGAGCCGTGGGACAAGGAGCTCGCCGCCGCCCGCGCCGCCGAGCACGGGATCGAACTGACCGACGACCACTGGGCGGTCATCGACTTCCTGCGCCGGCACTACCTCAAAGAGGGTCCACCCAAGAGCGCGCGCCACCTCGGCGAAGCCCTGGACAAGGAATTCAGCGGCCTCGGCGGCTCGCGCTTTCTCTACCAGATCCTGCCCGGCGGCCCGGTCACGGTGGGCTGCCATCTCGCCGGGCTGCCGGCCCCGGCCTACGCCACCGACCGCTCCTTCGGTAGCGCCCAATAACGGCGGCCACTGCCGGCATCCGCCGCCCGCCGCGGATGCCGGGACAGGGCAGGGCGCCGACCCCGCGAGCGATTCCCGTGCCGCCGGCGTGGCCGGCGAAACCCCTGTGCGTGCTAAAATTGCCGGCTTTCATGCACTTGAGCGATTGAAACCCCGATGTCCGACCGTCAAACCCAGTTCAAGGCGGCGCTCGCCGAGCGCATTCTGATCCTCGACGGTGCCATGGGCACCATGATCCAAAGGCACAAGCTGGGCGAGGCCGACTACCGCGGCGAGCGTTTCCGCGACTGGCCCAGCGATCTCAAGGGCAACAACGACCTGTTGAGCCTGACCCGGCCGGAGGTGATCCGCGGCATCCACGAGCAGTACCTGGAGGCCGGCGCCGACATCGTCGAGACCAACACCTTCAACTCGACCAGCGTCTCCATGGCCGACTACGGCATGCAGGAGCTGGTCTACGAGT